>JAHZKM010000076.1 GCA_022600395.1 Pseudomonadota bacterium
GCTGATAAAATTCTAGGATGCACATCTGATGGACCTGGACCCATTAATGTTCTTACTGGCGGGTTAAATGATTTCATGTTTGTTCTATTGTTTAAAATTTCAAGTAGACTATTATAATTCCTTGTGCAAAGTTTATTGTTTAATTATCTCTCGCTTTAGCTAAGTGTATTTGTCTAAGTTGTTAAAATTTAAGTAAGGTGATTAAAGTGTTAATTTGCGCGTTAATAAGAGTTAATTAATATATAAGTCGGTAATAATGAATTATTTTGATAATAATTATCCCAGTGTTGATGCACTACGCATGAAGGCTAAACAACGCATGCCAAGATTTGCGTTTGAATATTTGGATGGAGGCTGTTTTTCTGAGATAAATTTACAGCGTAATATACAAGATATTAGAGATATTCAATTGCAGCCATATTATTTGCGCGACTATCAAAGTGCAAGTCTAAAGACTGAGTTGTTTGGTGAAACTTATGATGCGCCCTTTGGTATGGCGCCTATTGGTCTGCAAGGTTTAATGTGGCCAAAATCTTGTGAGATTTTAGCGCAAGCTGCTGTTGATCATAAACTGCCTTTTGTGCTTTCTACAGTTGGCACAGCGAGTATTGAAACCATTGCCGAGATTACTAAAGGTAAGTTTTGGTTTCAGTTGTATCATCCGGTAGAGGATAAGCTTCGAGACAAGCTACTAGAACGTGCATGGAATGCAGGTTGTCGTACATTGGTTATTTTGGCAGATACTCCCACATTTGCCTATCGACCTAAAGAAATTAAAAATGGATTGTCTATTCCGCCCAAAATGACCACCGACAATCTGATACAAATGTTGACTCACCCAACTTGGTCTTTGTCTCAACTAGTATCTGGCGTACCAGAATTTAAAACGATGAAATCTTATATTCCCAAAGGTTTAAATATAAAGCATCTAGGTATGTTTATGAATCAAACCTTTTCAGGGCGCTTGACTGAGGACAAAATTAAAGCCTTAAGGGATTCTTGGAAAGGTAATCTCATTATCAAGGGTGTTGTCAACCCTGAAGAGACAGAGTTAGTCATCAAACTTGGTCTTGATGGTTTAATTGTATCTAATCATGGCGGTCGTCAATTAGATAGCGGCCAATCTACTATTGCCTCTCTTGATACTTTACAAGCCTACAAGGGAAAAATTAAAATCATGATGGATTCTGGTTTACGCTCAGGCCCTGATATTGCCAATGCATTAGCTGGTGGTGCGGACTTTACTTTTGTGGGTAGGGCGCCAATGTACGGTGTGGGAGCGCTTGGAAAAAAAGGGGGTAATCATACCTTTACCATGCTGAAACGCCAATTGCAGCAGGTGATGGAGCAAGTTGGATGTGAGCAAGTAGGCGACTTTCCAAAACACTTAATTAGAGCATAAATTGATTATAATTTCCAAGCATGAAAGTAATCAATGAATTATTAGATAAGCTGCCTCAAGATATTGTTTTAACGGGCGAGGAAAATACACGTCCATTTGAATGCGACGGATTAAGTGTTTATCGACAAAAGCCCTTGGCAGTTGTATTGCCAGAAACCATTGAGCAAATTAAACAAGTCTTAAAGATTTGTAAATTACATAATACGCCAGTAGTTACTCGTGGGGCAGGCACAGGTCTTGCAGGGGGTGCAATGCCTTTGTCAGAGTCGATTGTGTTAGGCTTGTCAAAGCTAAACCAAGTTAAATCGATTGATGCTGAAAAACAATTAGCAGTAGTGGAGCCTGGTGTTAGAAATATTGCAATTAGTGAAGCAGTGGCTGGTTATGGTTTGTATTATGCACCTGATCCTTCTAGTCAGATAGCCTGCAGTATTGGAGGCAATGTAGCGGAAAATTCAGGAGGCGTTCATTGCTTAAAATACGGCTTGACTGTTCATAATGTTGAGGCGGTTAAAATTTTAACCATTGATGGCGAGGAATTAATTTTATCTAGAGATGATCAAGGCTTAGGCTTACTGGCCCTGATAAATGGTTCTGAGGGTTTATTAGGTGTGATTGTGGAAATCACGGTTAAGCTTACACAAACACCAACACTTGCCCGAGTGGTTATGGCTGGATTTGATAAAGTGGCCGATTGTGCCAATTCAGTGGCAGAAATTATTAAGGCAGGTATTATCCCAGCAGGGCTGGAAATGATGGATAGTTTTGCTATTGAAGCCGCAGAGGGCTTTGCCAAGGTAGGCTATCCATTAGAAGCACAGGCATTATTATTATGTGAATTAGACGGCTCAGAGTCTGAAGTTCAAGCTGAGCTTGATGAGGTGTTAAAAGTATTGTCTGGTGCGTCTAGCATTAAAGTATCTAGCAATGAACAAGAGCGCCTAGATTTGTGGAAAGGACGTAAATCTGCCTTTCCTGCTGTGGGTCGATTATCGCCTGATTATTATTGTATGGACGGTACGATTCCAAGGCGTCATTTGGCTGATATGCTGGAAAAAATTAACGAGTTGTCAAAAAAATACCAATTACGCGTTGCCAATGTTTTTCATGCAGGAGATGGCAATCTCCATCCTTTGATTTTGTATGATGCTAATATTCCTGGTGAGCTGGAAAGAACTGAAGAGTTCGGTACTGAAATTTTAAGACTAAGCGTAGATATGGGTGGCAGTATTACTGGAGAGCATGGTGTAGGTGTTGAAAAGCTTGATGCAATGTGCCATCAGTTTAATGCCAAAGAGCTTGATATTTTTCATCAGATTAAAACAGTATTTGACCCTCAGTCTCTACTCAACCCTGGCAAGGCAATTCCTGAGTTGCATAGATGTGCGGAGTTGGGCGCGATGCATGTTCATCATGGGAAATTACCCCATCCTGAGTTGGAGCGTTTCTAATGTCAGCACATATTTTAAAATTACAAGCAGAAGTAAAATCCTCTAATGCGCTGCATATTACGAGTAATTGGCTAAATTACACTGGCGTTCAAGAATATTTTCCAGAGGAGTTAGTGATAACAGTTAAGGCCAGTACAAGCATGGCTGAAATTTGCACTGTACTCGCTAAAAACGACCAAGTTTTGCCGTTTTATATTGAAGATGAGGCGCAAAGTATTGGTGCTGCCTATGCAAATGGCGCGCAAGATTTATCCGATAGTGTTTTGGGCGTGCAAATTATAGACGGGTCAGGCGAGTTGTTAAATTTTGGCGGACAGGTGATGAAGAATGTAGCCGGCTACGATGTCGCTAGAATGTTAGTGGGCTCTCAAGGAAAGCTTGCTGTTGTTACTCGGATTAGCTTTAAAGTGATGCCGAGCTATTATGTGGGCAAGCTTAAACCTCGAGCCAAAACCACTCAACGCTCAGCATTACGAGAAGAAATTGAGAGTCGCTTAAAAGCCGTGTTTGACC
>JAHZKM010000077.1 GCA_022600395.1 Pseudomonadota bacterium
ATCTTATAATATAAATAGTGTATAATATGTTTATTAAAAATTTATAGAGATAAGAGGAGTATCGATATGAACATGATAAAACAAACATTATTTAGCTTGGTTATATTAGCATCTTTTGCTGTTAGTGCTCAACCATGGATGCCATGGGATAACAATTCATCTAACAATAGCATAATGGACTCTTGGAATCCTTTTGGAAACTCTAGTTCGAACTGGAATCCAATGGATTCAGGCTCTAATTTTGGTCCGTTTAATAGCGGCTCAAATTTCTCACCTTTTGAATCAGGTTCTAGTTTTAATCCATTTGATGGCGGTTCTAATTTTGGCCCATTTAATGTAGATCAAAATTGGGGGCCATTGAGCAATATGAACAATATGGTGAATGAGTCTGACTGGGGTTTTTATTATGAAAATAAAAATAAAACCTCGAACAAAGGCTATGCACGTGCTGATGGTAAATATGCTGCTGAAATAGAAGCACGCGGCATAGGCTATACAGACGGTTATACTAAGGGTAATGCAGATGCTTATTACAAAGGTCAACTAGATGGCTATGGTAAGGCACGTGGTCATGGTCGTTTTGAAGGCTATGGTCAAAAGGGCCATTTAGGCTATTTACCCGCAACAGGCAACAGTTTTCCCGCGCCTGACAAATAAAAAATAATTAGAAAATAACTGCTTTTTAGATTGACTCAATTCTAAAAGCCGTTATAATTCCAATTTCATTCCTCGATAGCTCAGTTGGTAGAGCAACGGACTGTTAATCCGTTTGTCGCTGGTTCGAGCCCAGCTCGAGGAGCCATACACCTAAAGGGTTTGCGTAAGCAAGCCTTTTTTTTTACGCCTGCTAAAAGTGGCAACGGAATGGCAACAATATAAGTTTTTCTTAAAGCTGATTGCTAAGATTTTTAGAGAATTTTAAATTTTATAGATAGTTGTTCATTTGAATAATGTTACAATATTCAAATGAACAAAAAAATACAAAATCATGGCGGCGCTAGAGAAGGTGCCGGTCGTAAAAAACATTCAGGTAAGTTTAGAGAAGATACTAAAGTAATGCGTGTACCACTCAGTTTAGTGGAGCAGGTTGCATCGACTTTAAATGTGTATAAATCCCAGCTTAAATCTGACATAGAAGTGCTTAATCCCAAATTTAATGCACCTAGATTATCTATCCCTATTTTTTCTTCACGAGTGCAGGCTGGTTTTCCTTCTCCTGCAGATGATCACCTGGAAGATCAACTCGATCTAAACAAGCATTTAATTCATCATCAAGAGGCTACTTTTTTTGTACGAGCACAAGGTGAGTCAATGCTAAATGCAGGCATTCACCCTGGCGATATTTTAGTGGTAGATAAATCTTTACCTGCCAAAAGTGGCAAAATAGTTATCGCTGTGGTGGATGGTGAGTTTACGGTTAAGCGCCTACATAAATATAAAGGCAAAGTTAGCTTGAAAGCTGAAAACCCAGATTTTGAAGATATTGAGATTCAAGAGGGTAGCGAGCTTATTATTTGGGGGGTTGTAACATCAACCATTCACCAATATGCCTAAGCCTAATCAGCAAAAATTTGCACTGGTAGATTGCAATAATTTTTATGCCTCATGTGAAAGAGTGTTTGATCCTAAATTAGAAAGAGAGCCTATTGTGGTTTTAAGTAATAATGATGGTTGTGTGATTGCACGTTCTAACGAAGCTAAATCTCTCGGTATCAAAATGGGTGTGCCATATTATCAAATTAAAAATTTAATGATTGATAAGTCGGTTGTTATTAAGTCTTCTAATTATCCGTTATATGGCGACATGTCATCACGCGTGATGAAAGTTATTGGTTATTATTCACCGATACAGGAAGTGTACTCAATTGATGAAAGCTTCTTGGATTTATCAGGTTTTACGCTAAATCTAAACACACATATGCAGTCGCTTAAAGTACAGGTTAAATCATGGACAGGTATTCCTGTTTGTGTTGGCATGGGTAGCACCAAGGTTTTGGCTAAATTAGCAAATAGAATTGCCAAAAAATATTCAAGATTTGATGGTGTATTTGACATTGATAAACTGCCTAGTGAGCGTTTTGAAAAATTGTTAGATTCGGTTGAGGTTGGTGACATTTGGGGCATTGGTAATAAGTCTGCTCAAAAGCTTAAGCAGATCAGTATTAATACTGCCTATGATTTTTACAAGGCTGATATTGGCATTATCGAAACTTTATTAGGGGTGAATGGTAAGCGTATATACAGGGAGCTATACGGATACTCTTGCTTGCCAGTTGAAGAGGTTACATCTTTAAAGCGCCAAATTGTCTCTTCCCGGTCTTTTGGTGCTGATTTAAGCGATTTTGATGAAATTAACCAAGCTTTAACTGCACTAACAAGAAAAGCGGTCAATAGACTTAATCAAAGCAATTTAGCCACCACTTCAATAAGTATCTTTATCTATACTAATCCTTTTAGAAAAGATAGAGCCTGTATCAATCTTAGCAAGACAATTGGAATTAGTACGCCAGTTAGTGATCTGGCGTTGTTAATACCTTTGGTTTCAAAATTATTGAGGCGCATTTATGAGCCTGGATATTGTTTTTATAAGGGTGGGGTTATCTTGGGTGCATTGACATTAGACAACAGTCAAACAGACCTGTTTGAGTGTGAAAGTACGAAGCAACAATTAAAGCATAACTTTGGTAATTTGTTGTATTATGCTAGTGAGTTAGGAAATGATCGATGGCTGCCAAGAGCTGAATTCCAATCCAATCGATTTACAACAAGGTGGAATGAGTTATTAAAGATTTAATCGAGGTTTAGTATGAAAAAAATATCTTTTATTTTGATAGTATTAGGTTTTGTTACTATATCGGCACAGGCTAAAGATTATCAAATAAACAAAATAGCTAGCGGTTTAGGTGTCGTTTGGGGAATGGATTTTGTTTCAGAGAATGAGATCATATTTACACAACGCTCAGGTGGGATTGGCTTGGTTAATCTTCAATCAAAAAAAGTTAGTTATTTAAAGGGTGGCGCTAAAGTACTTAACGAAGGCCAAGGTGGTATGCTTGATGTCTTGGCGTACAAAAACTGGCTATATTTTACTTATGCAAAAGAAGTGCCGGGCGGTAGTGCAACTGTCTTGGCGAAGGCAAAAAATAAAAATAACCAAATTACAGATTGGGAAGATATCTTGATTACTAAATCTGTTAATGAAAATACACACCATTATGGCAGCCGAGTTGTGACAGATG
>JAHZKM010000007.1 GCA_022600395.1 Pseudomonadota bacterium
CCAATACGTCTGATTTCAGATTCAGAATAGGTAGCACTATTAAAACCATAACGCTCGCCATCACGCATCTCAATACCACGAGGCTGGCCAAAGTATATGCCAGAAACCAATTCACGAACAATCATCAAATCCAAGCCAGATACGATTTCTTCTTTAAGTGTTGAAGCGCTAGCCAATTGCGGATAAAGAATAGCTGGGCGCAGGTTGGAAAATAAATCCATCTCAGCGCGCAAGCCTAAAAGGCCACGCTCAGGGCGCAGATCTCGCTCTAGCGCTTCCCACTGATAACCGCCTACAGCGCCGAGCAAAATTGAATCGCATTCATTTGCAGCGTCAATAGTCGCTTGTGGTAATGGAGAGCCTGTTTCATCATAGGCTGTTCCGCCCACTAAACCGTGAACTAGCTCCATGTTCAGGTTGTCGTTTGCATTTAAATGCTCAATGACCTTTAGAGCTTGAGCAACAATTTCTTGGCCAATGCCATCACCTGGCAATACTAATATTTTTGACATGCGGCTTCCTGTAAATAATTCTTTAAAACAGCTATTTTACTAGATTTCTTCCATTTCAAATTGATCCTTGGTTACACCGCAATCTGGGCATACCCAGTCCTGTGGAACGTCGTCCCACTTAGTACCTGGCTCAATACCCTCTTTTGGAGAGCCTTTAGCTTCATCATAAATCCAACCACAAACCATACATTGAAATTTTTTCATTACCATTTCCTCTTGTTAAATGCGTAAAAAAGGGAGTACTTCACTCCCTCAAATCAAACTGACTAGCTATTATAGATCGTCAGCATTTTTTGCTAAATATTCAGCCACACCTTCTGGTGTATCTTTCATACCCTCATCACCTTTATTCCAGCCTGCTGGGCAAACTTCACCATGCGTTGTGTGAAAATCAAGCGCATCAACCATACGCAACATCTCATCAACATTTCGTCCAAGTGGCAAGTCATTTACTACTTGGTGACGCACATTAAACTCCTCATCAATTAAGAACGAGGCGCGTAGCGCAATTCCTGCTGGATGAACGATGCCGTATGCTTCCATAATAGAATGATCTGTATCAGCTACTAATGGGAAATCAATAGCGCCCAAGCCACCATCTGCTGGTGCTGTGTTGCGCCAAGCATTATGTGTGAATTGTGAATCAACTGAAATACCTACAACCTCTACTCCTTTTTCAGCGAACTGAGCAACACGGTGATGGTGCGCTAAAATCTCTGAAGGGCAAACAAAGGTAAAATCTAATGGGTAGAAAAACACCATAATTTTTTTACCTTTTAAACTTGATAGTTGAAAATCGTCAACGATTGTGCCGTTTGCTAATACTGCCGCAGCTGTAAAGTCTGGTGCCTGTTGAGTTACTAAAACGCTCATATTTTCTCCACTTAATTAATAAAAGTTATGGATTATACAACGACAAGTACACTCAATACCTATAAAAAATAAGGGTTTGTGTATCAAAGCATATTAGCACCACTTTAAAGTAAAATAAAATTATTCAGATTTAGCTATTTATGAAAATACCCTTTAATGATTAAAATTTACAACACACTCAGCAAACAAAAAGAAGTTTTTCATCCAATCGATCCTGACAAGATAGGCATTTATGTCTGTGGAATGACAGTCTATGATTATTGCCATATGGGCCATGCGCGCGTTTTAGTTATGTTTGATGTAATTACTCGTCACCTAAGGCGACATTTTCCTAGCGTTAACTATGTCCGCAATATTACTGATATTGATGATAAAATCATTGCGCGCGCTATTGAAAATTCTGAAGATATTTACAGCCTGACCAATCGATTTATTGATGCCATGCACGAAGATGAGCGTGCACTTGGCATTTTGCCGCCTGATATTGAACCTCGTGCGACCGAAGCGATCGACCAAATGTTTTACATGATTGAAGCTTTAATCGATAAAGGTATGGCTTATCAGGCAAAAAATGGCGACGTATATTACTCAGTGCGCAAATTTGCCAACTATGGAAAATTAAGCGGTAAAAACTTAGACGACCTGGAAGCGGGTGCCAGAGTAGATATTGACTCTGATAAGAAAGATCCGCTGGACTTTGTACTTTGGAAAATGGCCAAACCAACTGAACCAAGCTGGGAATCTCCTTGGGGTGTCGGGCGACCAGGCTGGCATATTGAATGTTCTGCCATGTCCACACACCACTTAGGCAATCATTTTGATATTCATGGTGGCGGTATGGATCTGTCTTTTCCACACCATGAAAACGAAATTGCTCAATCCGAGGGCGCAAATGACTGCACGTTTGTTAATACTTGGATGCATGTCGGCTTTGTTAATATTAATGATGAAAAAATGAGCAAATCGCTCAATAATTTCTTCACTATCCGTGGTGTGCTAGAAAATTATGATGGGGAAACACTACGCTATTTTATTATGAGTTCGCATTATCGTTCGCCACTGAATTTCTCTGACGCTAATCTAAATAATGCTAAATCTTCACTTACCCGTCTATATACAGCTATTCGTGATTTACACGCCAGTGATGCAGCGTTAGATGAGGTTTCACAACGCTTTGATTTTGAAACTAGATTTAATGAAGCGCTCGATGATGATTTCAATACGCCTATTGCTCTTAGTATTTTATTTGAACTGGCTAAACTGATTAACTTAGAACGCAATAAAGACCTAGATCAAGCTAGCGCTTTGGCACAACTACTTATTAAACTAGGTAGCTACATCGGCCTGTTACAAATGGAGGCAGAATTATTCCTTAAACAAGGTGTGGCTCTATCTGATGAAGATATTGATGAAAAAATTAGACTTAGGGACGAGGCAAGAGACAACAAAAATTTTGCAATGTCAGATCAAATTCGAGATGAGCTAGCAGCGCTTGGCATTGTTTTAGAGGATGGAGAAAATGGCACTAGCTGGCGAAGAGAGTAGCATTGATTGGGAGACAATTGATACCATCCTGCTCGACATGGATGGCACCTTATTGGACCTTAACTTTGATTTGCATTTTTGGATGGAATACTTACCCTTGGTCTACGCTAATCAGCACAACCTTACTCATCAACAATCCAAAGATAAAATCTATCCTATGCTGGAAGCCCAACAAGGAAAGTTACATTGGTATTGCTTAGACTATTGGCAGGAAATATTTAAACTAGATATTGCTGAACTTAAAACAGATGTTGCACACCTCATTCAAATACACCCCTTTGTCCTAGATTTTTTAACCCAAGCAAAAAAGCACAATAAGCGTGTTTATCTAGTAACTAATGCCCATCGAAAAACCATAAAACTCAAAATGCAGGTCACTAATTTAGAAGATTATTTTGACGATATTATCTCTTCCCACGACTATAACGCGCCAAAAGAAGATCAGAGTTTCTGGCATCAGCTAGAACAGGCTATCAACTTTGACAAGCAAACCAGCATTTTTTTTGACGATTCTATCAGTGTACTAAAATCTGCTGAAAAATTCGGCATTGGTACAGTTGTAGCTATTAGCAAGCCCAGCTCCAAAATTAAAACAAAACCTGTGGATGGATTTATCAATATTGAAACTTTTAAGCAGGCGATACCTCTAAAACATCACACATAAAAAAACCCGCCTATTAGCGGGTTTTTAACCGATAACAACTGTCTAATGATTACTCACCGCCAATCGCACCCATTAAAGCAAAACTCTTAACAAAAGGTGTTGCCATTCTCGGATCTTTGATCATTGCGCCAAAATCACCCGCCTCAAACTTCAACTTACCCATGGTAACTGCCATGCCCATTGATGCCATACCTAAAGGTTTATCTAGCCATTTCATCCAATTTTTCTTATCGGCACGCATATCCCAATCAACATTCTCCCCGTTATAATCGCCTGCTTTAATGCACTCGCCTTTTTCAACAATAAAAATACCTGTTGGTTTGCCGTCACCTTTAAAGCCACAAGCAATGGTTGAAGAAAAGTCAATTTCTGCCAACTTTCCCCTCACTTCTTCTGATGCATTCCACTCATCTTTTAATTGGTTCATCCACTCATCTGAAAATAATACTGCCATGCTAATCTCCTATTAATAGTATCAACAAAAATAAAGTAACTTTTAACCTTACCTTATTCATTCTCCTCAAATTTTATTCATTTTATGAATGGCAATATTATGCCTATTAACAGGTGTCAAAATTGTTTATTTTTACCGAATAACAAAACAAAAATATCACGACTTGATTTTATCTAAAATCGAGTTGGCGTATAATCTATAAGGATGAACCTTCCTTTAAAAATTGGCATCCTTTCAGATACGCATGGATTTATTCATCCACATATTATTACTCTATTTGAGCAGTGTGATATTGTGGTTCACGCGGGAGATATTGTTGATGATAAGACACTGTGTTTGCTCAAACCAAAGTATCAAATCGTAGCAGTTCAAGGAAACAACGATCAACACTTAACTCAATTAAAAACCACCGAATCTCTTGAGCTACCTGGTGGAACACTGGTTGTCAACCATGGACATCTATTTGGCCACAAGCAACCTTCGCA
>JAHZKM010000078.1 GCA_022600395.1 Pseudomonadota bacterium
AATAAAGAGTCATGAAAAAAGCAAGTATTGAAGAAATTCTAGAAGATTACAAGCAAGGAAAAATGATTATCCTAATGGATGACGAAGATCGTGAGAATGAAGGGGATTTAATTATCCCTGCAGCCACTTGCACCAAAGAAGATATTAACTTTATGGCAACTCATGGCCGTGGATTGATTTGCTTAACACTAACTCAAGAGCGCTGTAAACAGCTTAATTTACCACTAATGGTAACCCAGAATAATGATGCTAATGGTACTAATTTTACTGTTTCAATTGAAGCGGTAGAAGGCGTGACAACAGGTATTTCAGCTGCAGATAGAGCTAAAACCATCTTAGATGCTGTTGCGCCAAATGCGACTGCAGATGATATAGTTCAACCGGGACATATTTTCCCTTTAATGGCTCAGCCTGGCGGCGTTCTGATTCGTGCTGGTCATACTGAGGCAGGCTGTGATTTGGCTCGCTTGTCTGGGTTTGAGCCCGCTTCTGTAATTGTTGAAATTCTTAATGAAGATGGCTCTATGGCGCGACGTGATGATTTGGAAGTTTTTGCTGAAAAACACGATATTAAATGGGGTACGATTGAAGACTTGATCTCTTATCGTATTGAGAACGAAAAAACTATTGAACGCATTAATGAGCGTAAATTTGAAACTAAGTATGGTACATTTAGACTCGTTTCATTCTTAGATAGAATTTATAACGAAACCCATTTAGCTTTAGTCAAGGGTGAAATTATTGATGACAAAGAAACTTGTGTCCGTGTTCATATGGAGGATACTTTTAGAGATGTCTTGCAAGAGAGTGTGAATGGTTTTAGTGTAGATAATGCTCTTAAGCATATTTCTAAATCACCAAGTGGTGTTTTTTTATTACTTAGAAAGCAAAGCGATCAGTCTATTTTGCAAAGTATGGACCATAGCTCTCGCGTGTGGAATGATGTTAAAACATATGGTGTTGGTGCGCAAATATTATCTGATTTGGGTGTTAAAAAAATGAGAATCCTGGGTTCACCTGTAAAACTCCATGGCCTGAAAGGGTTTGGCTTGGAAGTTACTGAATACGTAGATATTAAAAAATAAGGGACTAGATGAGATTTAAATTTGATAAAAATGCAAATAGCGACTTTTTAAAAGATAGTAAAGTTGCTATTATTGTTGGTTATTTCTACCAAGAAATTGGCGATAAGCTACTCAGCTCTGCACAAGAAACACTTGCAAAATACGGCATTAATGCAAAAAATGTCAATGTTTTTTATGCTCCTGGTGCATTCGAAATCCCTCTATTGGCCAAGCGCTTAGCAGCGCAACAGACTAATGGTCAAAATGTATATGATGGTATTGTAACTCTTGGTGCAGTAATCAAAGGCGAAACTCCACATGATGTATATGTCTGTAACGAGTGTTCAAGAGGTATAGCTGAGGTATCTTACAGTTACGAAATTCCAACCACATTTGGTGTTTTAACAACCCTTAACATGGATCAAACCATAGGACGTGCTGGCGGTTATAAGGGCAATAAAGGCGAAGAAGCTACTATGGCCATGATTGAAATGTTGTATTTGATTCAACAAGCAGATACTCAAAGCTTTTAGATTATGGCTTTTAAAACCTCAAAACAACGTTCACGTGAGCGTGTTGTTCAAGCTGTATATCAATACTTGGTTTCAGGTGGTGAAGTGTTGCAAATCGAGCAGCAATTTCTTAATCAAAAGGAAGGCAAGATTTCAAAAGCCTTTTTTTCCAACTTATTTATCAATATCTTGAAAAATAGATCTGAGCTTGATGCACTCATTGCGCCTACTATTTCTAGAGAAACTGACGAACTAGGCTCTGTTGAACACGCTGTGCTTTATTTAGGTGCATATGAACTTAAAAACTCCATTGAAGTGCCTTATAAGGTAGTGATCAATGAAGCGCTTGAAATTACCAAACTGTTCGGTGCAGAGGGTGCGTTTAAACTTATTAATGCATCTCTTGATCAATTAGCTAAAGAACTTCGTAGTATTGAGGTAAGTGCTCATAATGGCTAGCCAACTTTTGTTTAGATGAAAGATAAAGTTGTTAAAGATCCACTCGCTAAATTACCTGAAATCCTAACTCGAAATATCGAAAAAAATCTTTGTGTGTGTAATGAAGTTCCTAAAAAAATTGTTATCAAGGCGATTGCTCAAGGCGCAGAAACGACAGAAGAAGTCAAAGAAATAACCTTTGCCACGGGTGGCAATGGTTGTTGCACTCGCCAAGTACAAAGGTTGATTGATTTAATTCACAAATAATTTGTTTAAGTTTTTGTGAAAAATTGCTATTTTTTCTACATCTTTAGAAATATTTATTCTTTGTTTGTATTGTTTTTAAATTTTTAAAAATCCAACGGACTTTTAATATCGACTTTATTTAACTCTTTAACTAAATGTGTATAAATCATTGTAATGGAAAGTTCTTTATGCTCAAATAGTTCTTGAATAGAGCGAATATCCACCCCACTTTGTAAAAGATGAGTGATATAAGAATGTCTAAAAGTATGTGATGATATTTTCTTATTACTATGTGACCGATCAGTCGCTTGTTTAATATTCCTGCCAAAGGTTATATCTAGCAAATGAAAGCGCATTACCATATCACTTCGAGAGTCCTTAGAAATCTTGCCCATTGGAAATAATTATCGCCATTTAAATCCTTTATTTGCATTTGGCTACTTTACTCTCTAAACCATAGGGCATTTTACCAATCCATAGCCATACATGATTAATAGCATAAGCTTATAAAGCCTTTTATATTATGAATAATAGCAACTTTATCTTGTGTGAGCGCTACAGAAATATGTACTTTTTTATTGACACCAATAATGATGATACAGGTAGAATTGTGTTGAATAATAAATAGATCGGCATAAAAGGATAGACCCATGAGCGACAACAGCGGACTTGTCTTTGCATTCTCACTGGACGGAGGCGGAGGCGGCAGTCGACTAGAACTGGACGGTGTCAAAAAATGGCATCCAGAAGACGGCCCTCTCTGGGTTCATCTTGACTACGCTAGAAGTGCTGCAAGGACCTGGCTGCAAAACAATAGCGGTATTGAGCCTGTCATAGTTGAGGCGTTGACGGCAGAAGAAACACGCCCGAGGAGCTTAGTGCACAAGGGAGGCATGCTAGTGATTCTGCGTGGTGTAAATCTCAATCCAGGTATGGATCCGGAGGATATGGTATCCATTCGCTTCTGGATCGAATCAGATCGTATAGTGACATTACGGCACCGTCGTGTGATGGCGATCGACGATCTTCGTCAAGCTGTTGAGTCAGGAAGCGGACCAGTCAGTTCAGGCGAATTTTTAGAGGAGCTGGCTGATCGCCTTGTGCAACGAATGGGCTATGTCATCTCCGACGTGGATAACGCCGTTGACGAACTTGAAGACGAAGTGATCGCCGAGCAGACCTACGAGCTTCGCCAGAAGATCGCAAATATACGCCGGACCTCTATCTCCATGCGCCGTTATCTAGCGCCGCAGCGCGACGTAATGGCGCGTCTATACAACGAGAAGGTGGATTGGCTCAACGAGGCAGAGCGCATGCGTATAAGGGAAATCGCTGACCGCACGATGAGATATGTTGAGGATTTGGATGCTATTCGAGATCGGGCAGCCGTGACGCAGGAAGAGCTCAACGCTCGCTTGGCGGAGCAAATGAACAAGACGATGTACGTATTGTCTATTGTTGCAGGAATCTTTCTGCCTCTCGGCCTTCTGACCGGGCTATTGGGTGTCAATGTCGGCGGTATTCCTGGCACTGAGAACCAGTGGGCCTTCGCTATCTTCTGTGGCCTGTTGCTGGTTGTCGCAGTCGTGCAGGTTTGGCTGTTTAAGCGGAAGAAATGGATGTAAAGATCAGAATGTTGACCCGAGAAGGCATTGCCGAACCAAGAGCTTTAGCCAGCGCGAATAAACGCGCGCCTGAACTTGGTCGTTAATCTAGATTAGGTGAAAGTAGTTTTTCAGCTTGCTCTACTGAGATACCTTTTCTACTTGCGTAATCTTCCACTTGTTCTTGATTGATTTTAGCCACGCCAAAATATTTGGCGTCCTGATTAGCAAAATACCAACCACTCACACTAGCTGTTGGCAGCATAGCGTAAGAGCTAGTGAGTGTCATGCCTGTGTTTTTCTCAACATCGAGCAAATCCCAGAGTTTTTCTTTTTCGCTATGTTCTGGGCATGATGGGTATCCTGGGGCAGGGCGGATGCCGCGATATTCCTCTTCAATTAGTTTGTCGTTATCAAAAACTTCATTACTATAGCCCCAGATTTCTGTACGCAATTTATAGTGCATCATCTCTGCAAAAGCTTCGGCAAAGCGATCAGCCACTGCTTTAATCATAATAGAGTTGTAGTCGTCATGATCTGCTTCATACGCTTCAACTAACGGATCGATATTAATACCAGCTGTAACCGCAAAAGCACCCATATAGTCTTGTACGCCGCTATCTTTTGGGGCGATAAAGTCACTTAAGCAAAAATTAGGGGTATTGCCTTTTTTGTCCAATTGTTGACGCAGGTGGTTAAGTGTCATGAACACTTCTCCATTCTCATCACTGAGCTCAATATCTTCATTAACGCTATTAGCTGGGAATATACCTACTACAGCATTGGCTTTTAGTAGCTTGCTATCTATGACTTTTTTAAACATAGCTTTAGCATCTTCAAAGAGTTGTGAGGCTGATTCACCCACCACCTCATCAGTTAAGATGTCGGGGAATTTGCCAGCGAGCTCCCAAGTACGAAAAAATGGCACCCAATCAATATATTTAAAGATTTCGTTTAAATCATAATCTTTGAACACATGAATCCCGAGTTGGTTAGGTGTGACGATATTATCAAATTGAATGCTAGGCTTGTTATCTCTAGCCGATTCCAAACTAATAAGCTTATTTTTGCCCTTATTGGCACGTCTGAGTCGAATTTTCTCGTATTCTTCTCTAGTTTCCTTGAGCAAGTTAGGCTTTAACTTATTTGATAATAGCGATGCAGCAACGCCAACAGACTTAGAAGCGTCTTTAACGTAGAGTACGCCTTTGTCATACTCTGGCTCTATCTTAACAGCTGTATGGGCAACAGAGGTGGTGGCACCACCAATCATTAGGGGTAGCTCAAAACCTTGACGAGTCATCTCGCGAGCGACAAAAACCATTTCATCGAGTGATGGAGTGATAAGTCCTGATAGACCAATGATATCGACATTTTCCCTGATAGCAGTTTCCAGAATGGTTTCAGCAGGCACCATCACCCCGAGATCAATAATTTCGTAATTATTGCAAGATAGCACCACGCCAACGATATTTTTGCCAATATCATGCACGTCACCCTTAACCGTCGCCATTAGGATTTTGCCTTGTGTTCTAGCGCCACAGTCTTGTTTTTCAGCTTCAAGGAAAGGGTCAAGATAGGCAACTGATTTTTTCATCACCCGAGCAGATTTAACCACTTGCGGCAAAAACATTTTTCCATCGCCAAATAAATCTCCCACTACATTCATGCCGTCCATGAGTGGACCTTCAATTACCAAAATAGGGCGGCCTAATTTATCTAAAGCTTCTTGAGTATCTTCATCAATAAATTCAGTAATCCCTTTAACCAATGAATGTTCTAGACGCTTTTCAACTGACCAAGTGCGCCATTCTAAATCTCTTTTATTTTCTTGAGCTTCTCCCGTGCCTGAGAATTTCCCAGCTATATCAACTAGGCGCTCACCCGCTTCATCATCGCTGTTAAGCACAACATCTTCTACGGCTTTTTTCAGTTCTGGGTCAATGTCATCGTAAACCACTAGCTGTCCAGCATTTACAATACCCATGGTCATTCCCGCTTTAACAGCGTGGTATAAAAATACCGAATGAATGGCTTCTCGTACAGGATTATTTCCCCTAAAAGAGAAAGATACATTTGATACGCCACCTGATATTTTGGCGTAAGGTAGGTTTTGAGTAATTTCTCGAGTGGCCTCGATAAAGTCAACACCGTAGTTATTATGCTCTTCAATGCCAGTTGCTACGGCAAAAATATTCGGATCAAAAATAATATCTTCAGCAGGAAAACCTACTTCATCAACCAAGATATTGTAGGCATTGGTGCAGATTTCAATTTTGCGCGCCTGTGTATCAGCTTGACCAACTTCATCAAAGGCCATAACAATAATAGCCGCGCCATAGCGCTTGCAAAGATGCGCATATTTAACAAAGTTTTCTTTGCCTTCTTTAAGTGAGATAGAGTTAACAATTGCCTTGCCTTGCGTACACTTAAGGCCCGCTTCAATAATCTCCCATTTAGAAGAATCCACCATTAGTGGTACTTTGGAGATATCAGGCTCTGAGGCGATTAGATTCATAAAACGAACCATAGCTGCCTTACCATCGAGCATGCCTTCATCCATGTTAATATCAACCACTTGAGCACCATCTTCTACTTGTGCTCGGCAAATATCTAGCGCTTCTTCGTATTCTTCGTTAAGAATTAAGCGCTTAAATTTAGCAGAGCCGGTGACATTGGCACGCTCACCCACATTGACAAACAAAGCGTCATCTGCAATATTGAATGCTTCTAGGCCAGACAGGCGACATTCAAGCTTAATGTCAGGTATTTTACGAGGGGTCAGGTCTTTAATTGCATCGGCAATACACTTAATATGCTCAGGGGTCGAGCCACAACAACCGCCTAAAATATTCACCAAGCCTGATTCTGCCCATTCACCCACTTGCTCGCTCATGTTGATAGCATCAAGATCATATTCGCCAAATTCATTAGGCAGGCCAGCATTTGGGTGGGCTGATACATAAGTATCTGCCACACGTGACATCTCAGCCACATATTGGCGCAATAAGTCAGGACCTAGTGCGCAGTTAAGGCCGATTGAAATAGGGTTTGCATGACGTAATGAATTATAAAAAGCTTCAGTCATTTGCCCAGAAAGCGTACGACCTGAAGCGTCTGTAATAGTGCCTGAAATCATGATTGGCAATTCGAGACCATCTTGTTCAAACACTTCTTGTACGGCAAAAATAGCTGCTTTAGCATTAAGCGTATCAAAAATTGTTTCAATTAGGACAATATCTGCACCGCCCTCAATGAGTCCGCGTGTAGATTCCATGTAAACTTCAACCAGCTCGTCAAAAGTAATATTTCTAAAGCCAGGGTCATTTACATCTGGAGAGAGTGAGCAAGTGCGTGAAGTAGGTCCAATAACACCTGCTACAAAGCGCGGCTTGTCAGCAGTTGAAAATTCATTACAAGCCATCTTGGCAAGGCGGGCACTTTCTACATTGATTTCATAAGCAAGACCTTCCATCTGATAATCAGACATGGAAGTTTTGGTGGCATTAAAGGTATTGGTTTCTACAATATCTGCACCCACCTCTAAGTACGAGCGGTGAATATCTACAATAATTTTTGGCTGAGTTAATGACAAAAGGTCGTTATTCCCTTGTACCAAAACATGCCAATCTTTAAAGCGTTCACCGCGATAATCTTCTTCGCTGAGTTTATGTTTCTGAATCATGGTGCCCATGGCACCATCAAGGACTAAAATTCGTTGCTCTAAAAGGGATTGTAGGATTTGTTTTGTACTCATAGGCGCTATTATACCCAAAGGCTATATGTACCCACGCCCCATAAATTCAGCTTTATAATAGATTTAAAACTACGACAAAGACTACAATGAAAAAAATATTATTAGCCGTATTAGTTGTAACAAGTTTTAATGCACAAGCATTTCTAGATTTTAATAATTACGGCGCAGATTATAAAAATAACGATTGGCCAATTTGGACACCCATGTTTTGGATGGAAAAGGCAACAGATGGTAATCTATTTTCAAATAATAAAAATGCACAGTATGGCTATCCATATAACAATCGCCCTTATAATATTAGTGCGTCGCAGTTTAATATGTCCAAGATGCCAACGCCTAGCCAAGCATTTCAAGCTGAATCTCAACAGATGCCAAGACCTACATATACAACACCTGCAGCTATGTCGTTTTCTAATTCAAATAGTCAATCGATATCACAAGCGCCTAGCTCATATCCGATGAATTATAATTTTTCGCAGCCTCAAAGTCTTTATGGCCGTGGATTTTAATCTTTGATTAAAACTTGCATTATAATATTATTATGTTATAATATAGTTTCTTAAATTTAGATATATGGAGAAAGACAATGAAAAAACTTTTAGCAATCGCATTAGTAGCAGCATCATTAAGTGCAAACGCATTTTTTAACAACAATGATATGCCATGGAACAATGGTTACAACAACAACGGTTATAACAACTATGGTTACCAGCAAGATAACGGCATTTTTGGTTACAACCCTTACAACTTCTGGGATCCACGTTGGTACATGGAAGAAATGTCAAACATGGTAGATGAGTTTGATGATGAATTCAATAACAACAACAATTGTTGGAACAACAATAACTTTAATGGTTACAACCCATACAACAACTTTAACAATCCTTGGAATAGTACTCAGGCGCCAA
>JAHZKM010000008.1 GCA_022600395.1 Pseudomonadota bacterium
ACCATCAATAGAGTTTTTAGTTGCTTCTGACTCATCGAGCATTCCTCGACGCAATGCAGCAGCTACACAAACAACTAACTCAGGCTCACCTTCAGCATTTTTAATATCTAAAGAAGCCCAGTTATTTACAACATGACGGTCATCTTGTGGTGGCAGGGTAAAACGAGATGCATTGTTCACACCATCATGGTAGAAAAATACACGCATAATCTCATGTCCATTTTCAATCGCAGCTTTAGCGAATTGAAAAGCCGTATCAGATGCTTGATGCTGGTACGGACCTTCGTTAACTTGAATAGCAAACTTCATATCAAGAAACCTTAGAAACGAATGTGAGCAGAAGAGTTAAGCTCATGACGTGCACCCTTCCAATCATTGATATGGAATTTAGTGAACGGTAGTCCAGTCTTCTCAAAGAATGCTGGCCAGCCAATACGCTCAACCCACTCACCAACTCTTTCCCAGTCACGAGCGTCGTCTTTATAAACACTTAAGATATTCTTAACGACAGCACCAACTTCCGGCCATCTTGGCGGGTTGTTAGGTAGATTAGAAGCAACTAGTTTATGGAATGAAGGCTTAGATCTCGCATTCGAGTTCTTACCACCAATCCATAGGGCTATCTTAGAGTTCTCAGGGTCGTTAATTTGCATTGGAGGACATGGTGGGAAACATGCACCACAACAGATACATTTCTTCTCATCAACTTCTAAAGTAGGTTTACCATTAACCATTGCAGGACGAATCGCAGCAACAGGACAACGAGCAACAACTGTAGGACGCTCACAAACCATAGAAACTAAATCATGGTTAATCTTAGGTGGCTTAGTGTGCTGAATATTTAACGCGATATCGCCTTGACCACCACAGTTAATTTGACAACATGAAGTTGTCATATGAACACGGTTAGGCATTTCTTCACGCGTAAACTCTTCGTGCATTTCATCCATTAACGACTTAACAACACCTGATGCATCAGTTCCTGGAATATCACAGTGCAACCAGCCTTGAGTGTGAGAAATCATCGTTACTGACGGTCCAGTTCCACCAACAGGGAAGCCTGCTTCGGTTAAAGCTGTTACCAGTGCGTCAACTTTAGAGCCATCAGCTACCATGAATTCAACATTTGAACGCATAGTAAAACGAACATGGCCATCTGCATATTCATCAGCGATATCAGCTAATTTTTTAATTGTGTAAACATCCATTTGACGTGCTGTACCACAACGAACTGTGAAGATTTCTTCATTATTCTTTGAAGTATGATGTAATACACCAGCGCGAGGACGATCATGGTATGCCCATTGTCCGTAGTTACGACGCATAGTTGGGTGCATGTATTGAATAGGATCTGGAACTCCAGATTCGATAGGCATTCTTGGTGCTTCAGCCATTATTTTCTCCTTTTTTTAAATAATTAGGCAAGCAAGCTTGCCTAATAAAAATATATTATCTTTGATTAATTATTACGCGTTAGCTTCAGCTTTATTTTCAAACCACTTAACCGCTTCCTCATCCCAATCATCCATACGAACATATGATGAAGTACGAGTAGAATTAATCATGTTTGGATCAACATTGATACCGATTCCTTCAAGGAAGTTTACAACGCCAATACGCTCAATCATTTCTCCTGTGCGTTCGTGCTCTAGCGCATTCTCAGCAAAGAAGTCAATTACTTCACCTGCTAAATCTTCGATTGCCTCTAAGTCATCTGCTGTATCCATCTTCATGAATGGAACAACTACCGAACCAAATAAGTCACCAATTTTAAGGGTACGCTTTCCACCCATAATAATCATCACACCTTTATCATCACCAGTAGCAAGAATAGGTTCAACATCGCCCTTAGCAATATATTTGTGAGTTAGTGGAGAAGTTACATTTAAACAATGCATACACTTAACACAATTTTTATTATCAATTGTCAATGAGTTATCACTGTTTAACTTCATTGCTGAAGTTGGACAACGTGAAGTAATGTTATCAACAACGTAGTCAGCACCTTTGTCTTCAACCATTGCTTTCCATAAGTCTTGGTTGATTTTAATATCATCTCTCCAAGTACCAATCGTTGCAAAGTCAGCACGCTGTACTGAATTCATACAGTCGTTTGCACAACCTGAAACTTTAAATTTCATTTTGTAAGGTAATGCAGGTCTGTGCATGTCGTCTAAGAATGCATTCACAAGAGTTCTAAGAACTGCTTGCTCGTTTACGTTTGACATCTCACAACGTGAAGCACCAACACAACTCATACCCGTACGTACAGCAGGACCGGCACCACCCATATCAAAACCATAATCGTTAAACGTGTTAAAGATTTTCTGAGTTGTCTCTTCGTTTGCACCTTGTAACATAATGTCACCTGACTGACCATGGAAACCAATCAAACCAGAACCACCGTTATCTGTAAACATATCACACATATCTCTTAATAGAGTTGATGTGTAATGCATGCCTGCTGGTGGTTGAATACGTAATGTGTGGAATTCACCTGCAGCAGGGAATTTATAGTCACCATTATCGTCTTTTAATTCGTTAAAACGTGGGATTACACCACCACCGTAACCAATTACACCAACTGTGCCACCTTTCCAGTAACCTTTTTTAGTTACATAAGATGTTTCAAGTGTACCCAATACATCACGTGCCATATCAGCACCTTCGTGTGTATCGTTTGCTAGTCTCTTAAGACCTGTTACAAATGAAGGCCATGGACCTTTTTCCAACTCATCAAGGTTGGGTGTGTTATATAGCTCTTTTGCCATTTTTTTCTCTCCGATATATTTAATAAATCTCTAAAATCAAAATGTTTTAGAAATGTGAACGGGACTAATTATACGTAAATGCAAGTAAATTTCACTATATTATAGTGATATCATCAACTATCCCTTAGGGGGTATATTTTATTTTTTTATGCAGTGGATTAAGCTTTTGAACTTGTTTATGTTAAATATTCATTAACACGTGCTGCAACACCTCGACCTTCATTAATCGCCCATACTACTAAAGATTGACCACGGCGACAATCACCAGCGGTAAAGATACCAGTTTGTGATGTTTGGTATTGATCGTAATCAGCTTGGTAATTACCTCGATCATCAAGTTTAATATTTGCATCATCACTGACATAATGCTCTGGTGAAACAAATCCCATCGACAGCAAGACTAGTTGCGCCTCCCAAGTTTTCTCGCTACCAGCTATTTCTTCTAGCTTACCATCATTAAATTCTACATTGACGGTCGTTAATCCAGTGAGTTCGTTATTAGAATTTTTACTGAATGACTTAGTCATTAGTTGATATTGCCTTGGATCTTTGCCAAACACAGACTGTGCTTCTGCATGACCATAATCAACTCGATAAATCAATGGCCAAAGAGGCCATGGGTTATCATCAGCTCGCTCTTGTGGTGGCTGACTCATTAATTCAAAATTAACCACTGACTTAGCACCTTGACGAATGGCTGTACCAATACAGTCAGTTCCAGTATCACCACCACCAATAACAATCACATCTTTACCTTTAGCAGATAAATCTGACTCATCTGCCCGTCCAGTATCTAATAAACTTTTAGTATTTATTGTTAAGTATTCCATGGCCATATGCACACCTTTAGCATCACGGTTATCTACGGGCAAATCTCTTGCTTTACTAGCACCTGTTGTTAGTACAATAGCGTCAAAATCTTGTTGTAACGCTTGTATGGTGATATCTTTACCAACATTAACATTAGTAATAAATTCTATCCCACAATCCTTCATAAAAGTAATGCGGCGATCAACTACGTCTTTGCCAAGCTTCATATTCGGAATGCCGTACATCAGCAAACCACCAATGCGATCATCGCGCTCAAACACGCTTACACCGTGCCCTAATTTATTCAACTCATCAGCTGCTGCCAATCCTGCTGGTCCAGAGCCTATGATGGCTACTTTTTTTCCAGTTTTGTGCTCTACATCATAAGGTTTAATCCAGTCTTTTTCAAAACCTTTATCAATAATCGCCTGCTCAATATTTTTAATGGTCACTGCCGGATTGTTCATGCCAAGAACACACGAGCCCTCGCAAGGTGCTGGGCAAACACGGCCAGTAAATTCTGGAAAATTATTAGTCTTTAAAAGTCTTGATAAGGCCTCTTCCCATTTATCGTTATAAACAAGATCATTCCATTCAGGAATTAAATTATTAATTGGGCAGCCATCATCTGACTGACAAAAAGGCACGCCACAGTCCATACATCTAGCACCCTGATCTTGTAAAAGTGACTCGTCATGAGACCCTGTAAAAATTTCACCATAATCTTTAAGACGTAATTCAACAGGGCGATAATCCTCTGTTTTTCTGTCAAATTCTTTAAAGCCAGTTACTTTTCCCATTTCTTAAAACATGTAAATTTAAAGCGCCTAATTATGCCATATTTGCCATAAATATGCATCTATAAAAAAGATGGGATAGATTATTTGCCTGATGCTATCTTTAACTGTATAATTGCCCTTTTTTATAGATACAAATATTTAAGGATAAGTTCAAATGAATTTAATTGATCAAATTGAAAGCGAGCAGCTAAGAAGCGACATTCCTGAGTTTTCAGCAGGTGACACAATTATCGTACAAGTAAAAGTGCGTGAAGGTAACCGTGAAAGATTGCAAGCGTTCGAAGGTGTTGTTATTGCCAAGAAAAATCGCGGCATTGGTTCAGCATTTACTGTGAGAAAAATGTCTCATGGTGAAGGTGTTGAAAGAGTTTTTCAAACACACTCTAAAATGATTGATTCTGTAGAAGTTAAGCGTCGTGGTAAGGTTCGTCAAGCTAAACTTTACTACCTACGCGAACTAACTGGTAAAAAAGCAAGAATTAAAGAAAAATTGGCAACTAAATAAATTTAGCCACTTTTCTAATAAATACCGGCAATCAGTCGGTATTTTTTTGTCTAAAATTTAGACATGGAACACAATAGACAATTAATCGAACAATTCCTAGATTATTACTGGCTATCCTCGGGCGCCAGCCAAAATACCCTATCTGCTTATCGGTCCGATTTAATGCTATATGCAAAATGGCTAGATAAGATACCTCTAGATAGTGCTAATGATATTCACATTCTTGAGTACTTTAAATCCCGACAGATTAGCGCCTCCACCCAAGCGCGGATTCTGACTTGTTTTAGAATTTTCTATCAATACCTATCGTCACAAGCACTTATTAAAATTAACCCAACTGACAAACTTCACCATCCAAAGCAAGTACAAAAATTACCTGTTTTTTTAAGTATTAATGAAGTTGGAAAACTACTAGATATGCCCAATCAAAAAACCATTTTTGGCATGCGAGATCGCGCCATGTTAGAGCTGCTATATTCTTGTGGATTACGCGTTTCTGAGCTGATTAATCTAGAATATCAACAAATTAATATTAATGATGAATACATTCGAATCTTGGGCAAGGGAAATAAAGAGCGGCTACTGCCGATGGGAGAATTGGCAATGGAATATCTTTCTCAGTATGAAAAAGATGCCCGCCCTTTTTTGACAAAAAAAGGACAAACTAATGGTTATTTCTTGTCTAATCGTGGCAGCAATATGAGTCGGCAAAATTTTTTTTATATTATTAAATCTTATGCGCAAAAAGCTGGCATTAATAAACCTTTATCGCCACATAGTCTGCGTCATGCATTTGCAACACACTTGGTACAGCAAGGAGCGGATTTGCGCAGTGTACAACTCATGCTTGGCCATAGCGACATTGCAACTACGCAAATTTATACACATATTCAAAATGTACAACTCAAATTACAGCACAGTAAGCATCACCCTAGGGGTTAGTTCTATAGTGCCAATTCAGCCAATTTTTTTTGTCGATATTCTTTCAAAACTTTTTCTGTGTAACCATTTGGCTCGCTCACTCCTCTATAAACCAAAGCTAAAGCCGCTTGAAATGCTACGCCATTGTAGCTTGGTGCCATATTCTGATAAAGCGGATCATGTTGATTTTGCTTATCCACAACAATTGCCATCTCTTTAAAGACCTGTTCTATTTGCGCTTTACTACAAATCTCATGATATAGCCAATTAGCCATGTGTTGGCTAGAAATTCGCAAGGTTGCTCTATCTTCCATTAGCCCAATTTGATTAATATCCATCACCTTCGAGCAACCTACGCCTTGATCAATCCAACGCACCACATAGCCTAAAATACTTTGAGCATTATTATTTAGCTCTGTTTGAATATCTGCTGTATTCAGTTTCGTAGTTGAATCTAATATTGGCGCAAGCAATAAATCTTGCTCATTAACTTCAAGCGGTGTTTGTATAAGTTGTTGCTGTCTAGCGAATACATCGAATCGATGATAATGTGTTGCATGCAAAGTTGCTGCCGTAGGTGAAGGCACCCAAGCACAATTAGCGCCTGCCTCTAAATGGCTTAGCTTACTCTCAAGCATTTCATGCATCTGATCAGGTTGTGCCCACATACCTTTACCAATTTGTGCATTTTTGTACATGCCACAATTTAGACCCACCTGAACGTTTAACACCTCATAAGCTTTAATCCATGGCTGACTCTTAATTTTCGCTTTAGGCAGCATGATACCTGCCTTCATACTGGTATGTATTTCATCTCCTGTTCTATCTAAAAATCCAGTGTTGATAAAAATGGCGCGCTTGGCTGCTACCTTGATACATGCTGCCAGATTAACACTAGTTCGGCGCTCTTCATCCATAATGCCAATCTTAAGTGTATTGCTCTTAAGCCCCAAAGCTTGCTCAACTTTCTCAAATAATTTAAGACTAAATGCTACTTCATCAGGGCCATGCATCTTAGGTTTAACTATATATACATTACCTTTTTTCGAATTAGCGCCTAAATTCTGGATATCATGCAAAGCAATTAATGTTGTAACCATGCCGTCGACAATACCTTCTGGCACTTCTTGACCATCTGGTGTTTTAATTAAATCACTCAGCATGTGATGGCCGACATTACGCACCAGCATCAAACTACTACCGGATAAAACGCCAGACTCACCTTGGGCATTAACATAAGTTTTATCGGTATTGATTTTTCTAACAACTGTCTGATCGCCTTTGTCAAATTTAACTTCTAGATCGCGCTTCATTAGTCCTAGAAAATTACGATAAGCGTTAATTTTTTCTTCACTATCCACAGTGGCAACTGAATCTTCAAAATCAATAATAGTGGTCAACGCCGATTCTAAAATAACATCTTGAATCATTTGAGTATTCGGATTAATAACGAGCTCAATATGCAGATTATGATGCTGAATTAAAATACCATTTTCAGTACTACCCACAAAACTCTCTGGATTTTCTAACTGTGCACTACTTTCATCTGCCAATATAAATACAGGTATTTTTGAGTGCATATCGATAGCCACAACCTGCTCATAAGATCCTGCATTTAAAGGTATCGATTCATCTAAAAATGCATTAGTCCAGCTAATCACACTGGCGGCTCGATCTGCACCTTCAATTTTTCTATCAATAACATCACTACCATATAACGCGTCATACAAGCTGCCCCAGCGGGCATTTAGTGCATTTAAAGCAAAGCGTGCGCTAGAAATAGGTACAACCAATTGAGGTCCGGCAATATTGGCAATTTCATTATCTACTTGATCCAACTCTAGCTCGAAAGGCTCAGGCTTTGGTACTAAATAGCCAATATCTTGCAAAAATTGTTGATAG
>JAHZKM010000079.1 GCA_022600395.1 Pseudomonadota bacterium
AGGGTAAGTCCATGTCCAGCATTAACTTGCAGCCCAATAGAATGTGCATAAGTTGCCATAGATTTAATGCGTTCAAACTCTTGTTGTTGCTCCACGCCATGAGCATCAGCATAGTGTCCAGTATGCAGCTCAATGACTGGCGCACCACATTCACGAGCTGCATCAATTTGATCTTTTTGCGCATCAATAAAAAGCGATACAATAATATTGGATTCAGCCAGTTGGGCGCATACATCCGTCATTCTTGGAATTTGGCTGGCAACTTCAAGACCACCTTCTGTGGTTAGCTCCTCGCGCTTTTCAGGCACTAGACAACAGTCTTCTGGCTTGATTCTATCAGCAATAGCAATCATTTCGTCAGTTGTTGCCATTTCTAAGTTCATTTTAGTGGTGAGCTGTTCTCGCAAAATTTCAACATCAGCATCTTGAATATGACGCCTATCTTCGCGTAAATGCAGGGTAATGCTGTCAGCACCAGACTGCTCGCATAGTAATGCCCCATCAATTGGAGATGGATAGTGAGTGCCACGTGCCTGCCTTAAGGTAGCTATATGATCGATGTTAACGCCTAAATAAATACTCATAATCAGTTATTTTCCAAAAAATAATGCTCGACTTTGTAAAGGTTTACTACCTAACAAAGGGTTTAGTCTCTGGCGATTTAAATCTCGACAAGCCTTAAGTTGCTCTATATTTGGCTTGTTATTAATATCATCCACCAGCAACTGGTTAATTGATTTCCCTGATATTTTACCTGTTAGACTTCGAGCAAACCCACCTTGATGTTGATATTCATAACTTGCATCTAGCTGAATTTCATCTCCTGATATATCGTAAGAAAAGTCTATACCGTAACCCAACTCTTGCAATAAGTTATGCTCAAATAATCGCAACAACCAATGGCTTGATGCTGTATCAATTGTGGCCAAATTTTCGATAAACCTTTTATAAATATCAAACAATTCGAAATAAGGGTCTTGCTCATGCAAAAGTCTTGAAATGAGCTCGTTAACATACATACCTAAAATAAGGTTTTCACCCTTAAGCTGTCTAGGTGTATCGTCCGCCTCCCAATGGCTAAGACTTTTTAGCTCCCCTTTCCCATAATAAGAAATTTTCAGATGCTGGAAAACTTGGATTTGTGTTTTAGAATTACGTAAACCACGGCCTACTAGTCTAATTTTGCCATGTTCAAGCGTTAAAAAATCAAGCAGCAGAGAACTATCTTTAAAAGCCCTTCGATGTATTAAAAAAGCTGAGTTTAGTTCGATTTTTCTCATAAAAGCTTATCCCCAAACATCTCATCAGTATTAAAGATTCTTTCCCCTCTATAAGGCTTTACAGTTTTCCAGGTATTATCAGAAAAGGTTGCAATGACAAAACTAAAAGCTGGATTAGCAATCGTGCCCATTCTTAAATCTTGCAAAATCAGTTGGTTATTCTCTATTTTTAAATTATAAAATTCACTTGAAAAATTCGAATACTTGCTAACTAAATCGGGCGCTATTTTTTTTAATTGATGATTTTTAGCAATAGTTGTATCGACTCCTTTGCGACCAAATATATCAACAAAATATTGTCTAATGATGTCATCTTCGATAATAACAACTCTCCATATAAAACTATTAAAAGGTGTAGGAGTAGCAAAAGCTTTTCCATCTGGAACAATTAGTTGTTGCATAGCAAAAGTAAACAATAAGTAAAATTGCGAGAAAAAAAGCGCAATAGTATTAAATGATA
Organism: Pseudomonadota bacterium; assembly: GCA_022600395.1. Classification (GTDB taxonomy): domain Bacteria; phylum Pseudomonadota; class Gammaproteobacteria; order PS1; family Pseudothioglobaceae; genus Thioglobus_A. The sequence goes on from JAHZKM010000079.1 coordinate 1,741, forward strand.
CTTTTTTAATAAAAAGTAATTTTCGTTTAAAAAATAAGTAAAAAACGCTAACAACTAATGGAATTGTATAAATAGGATCTATAATAAAAATTGACCCTATCATGATTTTAGAATCGCTAAATGGAAGCAGTAAAGATGTTCCATAAATTGTGAAACTATCAAGTATTGGATGCGTTACTAGCGTGAGAAAAGCTAAGATTAACCATTTTGAATAACTAATTAATCCAAAAACCTTATGTAAAAAAAATGCGACCAATGGAGCGATCAGCGATAGATAAAACAAAGAGTGGGAGAATCCTCTATGCTTAATCACACTTGTCAAAGGATCTGCATATTTTAAAAAAATATCTAAATCAGGTATGGTTGCCAATAATCCAGAGATTAAGGCAATTTTAGCTGTTTTTTTTGGAGAAACAGCAATCCCAATAGCTGCACCTAAGCTAAATTGTGTAATTGAGTCCATTAAATATAGTTTTAATCATATCCTAAAGAAGCGAGTGATCTTTTCGAATCTGACCAGCCAGTAGAAACTTTAACCCAAAGTCTTAAAAAGACTTTACGCTCTAAAAATCCTTCGATACTTTGTCGTGCTTCAGTGCCAATTTGTTTTAACATCTCGCCTTTATTGCCGATCACAATATTTTTTTGGGATTCTTTCTCAACAAAAATACGTGCAGCAATGCGTTGCATATTGCCGTCTAACTCATACTGCTCGATTTCCACTGTTAAATCATATGGTAGCTCATCTTCCAAATGACGCATGAGTTTTTCACGAATAAACTCTGCAACAACAAATTTTTCTGAACGATCAGTAATATAATCTGCATCAAAAATCATCTCTTGTTCAGGCAAATGTTTTAAGATTAAAGTTCTTAATGCAGCTGTATCTTTCTTTTGAAATGCCGAGAGCGGGAAAAGATCAGTCGGCTGATATTTTTGTGCGATTTTTTCCAAAAATGGCAAAACCGCTTGAGGTGATGACAATTTATCAATTTTGTTAATACACATAACAACAGGCACATCGACTTGCGAAACATGCTCTAAAACACGGGCATCTTCCTTAGTCCACTTACCCACTTCTAATAGCCATAAAATCATATCTACATCTTTAATGCTAGAACTTGCTGCACGATTCATGTAGGCGTTTATGGCTTTTTTATTTCCAATATGGACACCCGGCGTATCTACAAAAATCATTTGGTATTGATCTGTTGTATCAATCGCATGAATACGATGACGAGTTGTTTGCGGGCGATGAGAAGTGATTGATAATTTCTGCCCAATCAGCTCATTAACCAAGGTTGATTTACCTACATTAGGCTTGCCAACAACTGCAATAAATCCGGCTTGAAATCCCATTATTTATTCTCCTTTAGGCTCTCTAACAATGCTTGTGCACAAGCTTGTTCCGCGCGTTTTATACTTTTAGCATCTTGATCGATTTGAATATTCTGATCTTTAAGAAAACAGTTCACCGTAAAAACAGCGTTATGATCTTTCCCCACAGTTTTTGTTAGCGTATATCGAGGCAAAGCATTGCTACGCTTTTGCAAATACTCTTGGAGTTGAGTTTTAGGATCTTTAAGTGAATCATTAGGATCAATCTCATTTAACAGTTCTTGATACAAATCTAGAATAACAGTGTTAATTGTTTCCAAATCTGAATCTAGCAAAATTGCGCCAAAGATAGCCTCAACTGCATCTGCCTGAATCGACTCACGACGATAGCCACCACTTTTAAGCTCACCAGAGCCTAAAATTAATATCTCTGATAAATTCAATGCAAGGCCAAATTTTGCTAAAGTTTGACCTCTTACCAAGTGCGATCTAAGGCGTGACAATTTGCCTTCTTCAATATGAGCAAAGCGCTTGTATAGTTCTCGTGAAATCACCAAACCCAAAATACTATCACCTAAAAATTCTAAGCGTTCATTGTTTTTCTTACCAACACTGCGATGCGTCAATGCTAACTTAAGCAAAGATAGGTCTTTAAATTGATAGTTGAGTTTTTGCTGTAATTTTTCCATCTATAATGACACGATATCCATTTAACAATTATTTTGTATGTTTTGGCAAGAAGACACCAATGAAGAACATTTTACGCTTCCTGAGAGGATTCAAGAGGTTAGCTTTAAAATCCAGTCAAAAATACTGCCAATGGACCATAGTTTTTTGTTGGCACAAGCCCTTCTTCGAGAATTACCATGGTTAGCTGATATTAATGCCGGCATTCATGATATTGGTGTGGCTGATGGCAATGGCTGGGAACAAAGCAAAACAGGTGGATTCTATCACCCTTCAAAACGCTCAAAGCTTACCTTACGTATTAACCAGGAGCATCTAAAAGATGCAGAGTTACTGGTTGGCAGAACCCTTGATTTAGGTGATTATGAAATCAAAATAGTCAAATTCATCGGTAATAGACTGTTGAGTGATTTACCTGTTTTGTTTGCCAAAAAAGTGGCCTGTGAAGAAAGCTTAAGTGAAGAGGATTTTTTAAAATTATGCTATCAGCAATTAGCTGAAATGGGTATTCAAGTTAAAAAAATGATGGCAGGTCTTGAGCATAATATTCAAACAGATAGTTGTACAATTCACACTAGATCATTAATGGTGGCCGACCTTAAAAAAGACGAATCTGTCTTATTGCAAGAAAAAGGCCTGGGTGATCATCGCTTACTGGGCTGCGGATTATTTATTCCACAAAAAGGCATTGAAACTATCGATAGCTAGCTTATTTGCATTCACATAGTTTTCAGTCTACAATTCTAAGTATTAATCACACAACTTTGGGGAGAGTTTATGCGTATCTTATTACTAATATTATTGTTTGTATTTTCAATCAATATCTCCGCTCAAGAGGATAAAAAGCAAGGTGAATTTTTAGGTGCAAGAATAGTTGATGAACTACCTAATTGGCTCAAAGTCTCGTTTATGGATTTTTCTGAAGATCTAAAAGAAGCGACTGATGAAGGCAAGCATATAATGATTTATTTTCATCAAGATGGTTGCCCTTATTGTGCCAAATTAGTGGAAGATAATTTCCATGACGAAAATTTAGTTGCTAAATTAAAAAAAGATTTTGACGTGATTGAAACCAACATGTGGGGTGATCGCGAGCTAACTGATTGGCAAGGAAATAACTACACTGAAAAAGAATTTTCAGCACACATGAAGGTTCAATTCACACCTACTATTTTATTTCTTGATTCACAAGGTAAAAACGTACTTAGACTCAATGGCTACCAATCTATTGAAAAAATGCACGCAACCCTAGATTACATTAGCAATAAAGATTATCTTAATCAATCTTACGCAAGCTATATTAACACTCTAAAAAAAGACAAGTCTGGTGCACTTAATGCACACGCTATTTTCGAGAAAGGCCCACACATGCTTACTCGTAATATGCAAATGCCAGCTAATAAATACTTAGCCGTATTTTTTGAAGAACCAAACTGCCAAGAATGTGACAATTTTTATCAAACACTCATGCCACTTGAAGAAACCCAAAGCCACCTTAAGAAAATGCAAGTTGTGCGTTTTAACGCCTTATCAGATGAAAAACTCATCACCCCATCAGGCAAGCGCACCACTGCTAAAGATTGGTATGATGAGCTAAAACTTAGCTACAAACCTGCCATTGTATTTTTTGATAAAAATGGCACTGAGGTCATTCGTAAGGATGCTTATTTTAAGCAATTCCACCTTCACTCAATCATGACTTACACCCTCTCAGGTGCTTACAAAACCCAACCAAATTTTCAGCGCTATATCGAACACAAGGCTGACGACCTAAGAGAAAAAGGCATTACGATTGATATTTGGAAATAATTCTTAAAGGTATTTTTTGTAAAAATACCAAGCCAACTAAACTTTTCTCACAAATTCTGATTTAAGCTTCATTGCGCCAAAGTCAGCGATTTTGCAATCAATGTTATGATTACCTTCGCACAGGCGAATGTTTTTAACCTTGGTACCAACTTTAACGGCATTCGAGGTGCCTTTGATTTTTAAATCTTTAATCACAGTAACTGTATCGCCATCAGAAAGTGTATTGCCATTGACGTCTTTAACCACATCCTCTTGCTCATTTAAATCATCCACTGAAAACTCAGTTGCACATTCAGGGCAAATAAACAGATTGCCATCTTCGTACACATATTCAGATTGACATTGTGGGCAATTAGGCAAACTCATGTTTTCTCTTATACGGTAAATGGATATTTAATAGGATCATGATGCTCGTAACCAACCAATTCAAAATCATCCATAGTAACCCAAGTTTCTAGATCTTCCAGAGTTTTAATATTTGGATTAATTTTTAAACTTGGTAGTGGCAAAGGCTCACGACCCACTTGCTGATTTTTAAAGATATCCACCTGATTTTCATACAGGTGAACATTAGATAGATGATGGCGCATTTTTTTAGCTTTTTTGCCAGTAATTTGCGCAGTAATCAAAAGTAAAAATGCCACTTGAAAATGATTAAAAGGCTGGCCAAGTGCATAGTCACTACTACGCTGATAGCTTTCTAAATACAAATCATCGCCTAGCAAATTAAAATGGTGCGTGTGCATACATGCTGGCAAGCAGGCGCGATGAATAAGATTGGGGTGATTAAAAGTCATAATCTCACGCCTGTCATCAATGCCTTGAGATAAATCCGTTACAATCTTTTTGTATTGATCTAGAGGTTCATCATCTTGAATACCGGGGAATGCACGCCCTATTACACCATAACACATGCCCATATCGTCTTCACCTTTACGATGCGGATTATCAAGCCAAGCTTGATTGTCGTTAGCATTCGCATTCCAAGTGTTACAACCTATCGCTCTAAACTGCGCTGCAGAGTTATAACCACGGATATAACCCAACATCTCAGCAATAGCAGATTTCCAAAAAAGTTTTTTGGTGGTGACTACAGGTACGGTTCCATCAGACAAATCATACTCAAAAGTGGCGCCAATAATGGCGAGTGTTTTTTGACCTGTGCGGGCATTTTCTAGCCACACACCTTCGTCTAAAATTTGTTTTCCAATATCAATATATGCTTTCATTTTTTCGCTTTAACAATAAGATAAATACCTAGAATAATCATTGGCAAGCTTAACAACTGCCCCATGGTAAGCCAGTTAAAGGCTAAGTAGCCAAGTTGCACATCTGGCACTCGAACAAATTCAATTATAAATCTAAAGAGTCCGTAGAAAATTAAGAATAACGCCGAAACAGTCATTAAAGGCCGTGTTTTTTTACTATATAGCCAAAGAATAACAAACAAGACCAGACCCTCTAAAAATGCCTCATAAAGCTGTGATGGATAACGACTAACACCCTGCTCTTGAATAAACACGCCTAAGGGGCTAGTAGTAACCTTACCCCAAAGCTCGCCATTAATAAAATTACCAATACGACCAAAGCCTAATCCTAGTGGTACGAGGGGCGCGACAAAGTCCATGGTGGTAAAAAAAGTTTTGTTGTGTTTTTTATTAAACAAGACCATTGCCGATAACACCCCTAGAAACCCCCCATGAAATGACATGCCGCCACCCTGAATAGCAATGATTGAAAGTGGATCAGATAAAAAATGAGGTAGGTTATAAAACAACATATAACCCAAGCGACCGCCAACAATAACGCCAATAGCGCCATAAAAAATTAGATCTTCGATTTGTTTAGAATTCCAATCAGCTGATTGTTTAGCTCGATAATTCGCTAAAAAATAGGCAGCTAAAAAAGCAGCAAGATACATTAATCCATACCAATAGATTTGAACAAAACCTAAATCTAGGGCAATAGGATTAATATTTGGATAAATCATAAATGATTAAGATGGTGTGCTTGAGGTGATTCGAACACCCGACATTTGGCTTCGGAGGCCAACACTCTATCCAGCTGAGCTACAAGCACATATTCGTGCAAAAGTAAGGAAATAACGCCTGAGTTAGATATCATCAGCTGTACAAAATACAGCTTGCATGTTTGCCACTAATTTAAGAATTTTTGCATCTTTTACTTTACATAAAATCTTGTTGCCATCGCGTCTTGATTCAACAATATCTTTAGTTCTAAGAATGTCGATGTGTTGAGAAATATTTGATTGCGAAGAGCCTACTTGTTTAACAATTTCTAGTACGGGCAATTCATCATTTTTAAGCGCGCATAAAATTTTAAGACGCAATGGATGTGCCATCGCCTTTAAAGCTTTTGTAGCTTTTTCAATATCTTCTTCTTTTTCTAATAGTGTCATATCACTCATAATCTCTTCTCGTTTTCTTCTAATGATGAATTAAAGTCGACCTAGCATACCGTATACACCGTATCTTCTTAATTTAATTAACACCATTTTTTGATAATAATTAATCAGGCTGTCGTTATTAAGCACAACGTCTGAAATTTTCCAAGCTTGATTGGCTGTCTGGTGAAAGATAATATCCAAGAACATGCCGTATGAATAATAGCCATTCACTTTAAGCTTAACAGCGATTGAGCCACCAATTACAGGGCGCGCTGATATAAACTGAAAAGAGGTAGACCGTGTTTGGGTTAGTCTTGATAGCAACGAAGTAATAATATTTTGTTTGATTTTGTTGGCAAAGTAGACTTGTTCATCTACCCCTAAATTTAAATTACTAACCAGCAAGATTTCACTGGCAATATGCTCAAAATCAAATAAAGGCGCTACTTCACTTTCAATTAAAGTACTGACTAGTTGAGGTGAGTAAGTAGCTACTGTGGTTAACTGATTTAGCTTAACAATGGCAGTTTGAATTGTTTTAACAGGGCCTTGAGGATTTTGAGATTCTGAAGCTGATGCTTCAGTCGTGCTTTGAGATTGAATAGTTTCTGTTTCTTGAGAATCTTCCAAGGTTTCTTGTGCAAAACTGATGGTTGATAAAGACAACAATAGGGCTAATAGCATGACATTCAATCTTCTCATTTTTTCTCCATTTAATAAAAACAAAACCAAGTAAAATCTAAAATAATATATCTCTCTTTAACGTATTATATTTAAACTTCGTATAAGTAAATAACTATATTATGACTTTATTTAATTTTTATAAAATTTCTTTTTTAGCAACTCTATTTATTGCATTACTTCCATTGTCTACTTCTAGTGTGGCAAAGACAGCAGAAGAGGAAAAAAGAGTTGAAGCTTTTTTTAAAGATCTTGAAACCTTTACAGTGGTGTTCAGCGATATCAAGCAGCTATATGTTGATGATGTCGAAAACAAGGAGTTATTTGACAACGCTATTAAAGGTATGGTCAGTGGTCTAGATCCTCATTCCGTCTATTTAGAGCCTAAAGAACAAAAAAGCCTCATGGAAAGTGCGTCTGGAAAATTTGGCGGTCTAGGTATTGTTATTAGCAAAAAAGACGATGGCATTCAAGTTATCTCCCCAATTGACGATACGCCTGCTTATAAAGCTGGTATCCAGGCAGGGGATTTAATTGTAAAAATCGGAGACAAACCTGTTCGCGGAATGACTCTGGAAGATGGCGTGGAATTGATGCGTGGCGAACCAGGTACAGATGTAGAGATTACTATTCTTCGAGCTAATCAAAAGCCTTTTGTCGTGAATATTACGCGTGAAATTATCACCATTGTAAGTGTCAAAGGATATCTACTTGAAAAAAATATTGGTTATGTGCGCATCTCAAGTTTTCAAGGCCCAACAGCCGAACTACTCAAAGAAAC
>JAHZKM010000080.1 GCA_022600395.1 Pseudomonadota bacterium
CCTGTTGAAGTTATTAAAAATTCTGATGGACGTGCAACAGCATTGAGATTTGTTCGTTTAGAAGAAGATGGTTCTACACCAATTGAAGGCTCAGAATTTGATATTGAGTGTGAGTTAATTGTATCTGCTATTGGTCAAGGTGTTGAATCTGAAGGTATTGATAGTTCATTTTTTAATGATTACGGATTTATTGATGCTGACAAAAATTACCAAGTTCCAAATAAGCCAGGATTTTTCGTATGTGGTGATGTAGTTCGTCCACATTTGCTAACAACAGCAATAGGACAAGCAAGTATTGCTGCTGAAAGTATTGGTGATTATCTTGCTGGTAATGGTCAAAAGGCACGTAATAAAGTTGATGTACATTACTTTGACCTTGCTAAAAAACTTGATGAGTGGGACTTGTCTCCTAGTGAATATAAGAAAGGCGGCACGCCGGGCGAATCTACAGACACTGCAGACTATGCAATTCACAACTATGAAGACCGCGCGTACGCATCAATAATCTCTCATACAGAACTATTCTTAGGTCATTTTGATCATGAAGATCGCAATGCACGTAACCATAAGTTAGTTGATGTTGACAATGTTCTGGGCAACTTCGAAGAGAGACTCATCGGCTATACTGAAGAAGAAGTTCAGGCAGAAGCTGGTCGCTGTATGTCTTGTGGCCTATGTTTTGAGTGTGATAACTGTGTAATGTACTGTCCGCAAGACGCAGTCTTTAAGGTTAAAGCTGATAAGGCTACTCTAGGTCGATATGTTGATACAGATTACAATAAGTGTGTTGGTTGTCATATTTGTGCTGATGTATGTCCTACTGGCTATATTCAAATGGGTCTTGGTGAGTAATAAGATTTAATTTTTAAAGAGAGTAAGTATGAGTCGTTTATTGATTGTTCTTTTAAGTGCGATGCTAAGTATTACTGCAGCACATGCAGATCACCACATTCCTAATCTTGGCGAAAAAGCAAATGAGTTTAAGGATGATGGTAAAAAAGCGCATAAGCGGGAAGGCATGAGTCATGCAGCAAGCTTGATTATGCAGCGTAAAATGCATCCTGAGCTATTGTCACATAAGCGTGATAAGACCTTACGTCAGGGTGTTCGTGGTGGTTATACTCAATTGCAAAAATGTGTTGATTGCCATACTTCTGTAGATAAAAATGGCGAGCATATTCCGGTTAACGCACCTGATCAATTTTGTTCTACTTGTCATGAAAAAGTGGGCGTAAGCCTAGATTGTTTTTCTTGTCATCGTACTACTCCAGCGGAGGATATGTAATGAAAGAGTTAAATCGTCGTGAATTTATTAAAAATACAACTGTTGCTACAGCGAGTGTTGCTACAGTTGCTAGTGGTATTTCACTAACAACATTTGCCGCTGATCCTAAAGAATCAGATCCTGTTACTAATGAAAAACGCTGGGGCATGCTGATCGATGCTAATAAGTTAAGTGAAGTTGACATTGATGACATGGTTAACGCCTGTCAAGAGGAGCAAGGCTGGGGTGGGGAAGTGCATTCGACTGGAGATCAAAAGTCGGGCTGGATTAAAAAGGTCAAGGTCAGAGATACAGCTACTCAAAGAGTGAGTAATTTAGCGCTTATGTGTCAGCATTGTGAAGAGCCTCCTTGTGTAGATGTTTGCCCAACAAATGCCTCAATGAAGCGTGAAGACGGTATTGTTTTGGTAGACAAACATCGATGTATTGGCTGTCGTTACTGCATGATGGCTTGTCCATACGATGCACGCTCATTTGTACATGAAGATCTTACTGACCAAAAAGAGCATATGCCTCGTGGTAAGGGAACCGTTGAGTCTTGCACAATGTGTGTTCACAAAGTTGACAAAGGCGAACAGCCAGCTTGCGCGCAAGCCGTGAGTAGTGATGCTGTTATTTTTGGTGATTTACTTGATCCAACTAGCAATATCCATCAGACATTAAAAAACGTTCAAAGTACACAAATTCGTGCAGATTTAAATCTGAATACAGGTGTACGTTATAGTGGAATTTAAGAGAAGTTTATGAGCATTATTCGTTACGAGCAAACACAAGGTAAGAGTCTAGGTTTTTATGCGTTAATTGCAGGCCTAGGCGCTTTTGTTTTGGCAGCACTAGGCAGTGTTTACTTTATGGAGCATAACGGTCATTATGTAACTGGAATGAGTAACCGAATCGTCTGGGGTTTGCCACATGTATTTGCATTATTCTTGATTGTTGCCGCCTCTGGTGCGCTTAATATTGCTTCTATTGCTTCTGTCTTTAACAAAAAAATATATAAACCCTTATCGCGCCTATCAGGTCTAGTGGCTTTAGCCTTGTTAGCCGGTGGCTTAATGGTATTGGTACTTGACTTAGGCCGACCTGATCGCTTAATTATTGCTATGACTGAGTATAATTTCGAGTCTATCTTTGCTTGGAATATTATTTTATATAACGGATTTTTCTTGATTGTCGGTATTTATTTATGGATGATGTTTGAGCGTCGCATGAACAAATATAGCCGAAAAGTGGGCATTGCTGCTTTCACTTGGCGATTAATTTTAACAACCGGTACAGGCTCAATTTTTGGATTCTTGGTAGCTCGTCAGGCTTATGATGCAGTTATTATGGCACCTATGTTTGTAGTAATGTCGTTTGCTTTTGGCTTAGCGTTTTTTGTATTGGTATTAATGGCAAGCTACAAATGGACAGAACGTGCGTTAGGCGATGCTATTGTTAATCGCCTTAGTAATTTGTTAGGTGTTTTTGTGGCTTCAGTATTGTATTTTGTTGCAGTTTATCATTTGGGAAATTTATATTTAGCCGAAAATTCAGGCGTTGAAAACTTCATTCTAATGGATGGCGGTATTTACACGCAGTTATTCTGGTATGGCCAAATCATTCTTGGTGGTTTGCTGCCATTAGCGTTACTTTATTCTCCGGCAACCAAGGGCAATCGCTCTATGTTAGGCTTGGCTTCGGTGTTGGTTATCTTAGGCGGCATAGCGCAACTTTACGTGATTATTATTGGTGGACAAGCTTATCCAATGGAGCTATTCCCAGGTAAAGAGATTTTGGTAGGTTATGGCGGTATTGCAGCTTACACGCCAACCTTGCCTGAACTCATGTTAGGCTTAGGCGGTATGGCAGTTGCTTTAATTGTTATTACTTACCTGATTAAGTTTCTACCTTTCTTGCCAGAAAGCTTGGCTGATGATGTGGCAGATCCACATCATAAAAGCTAGAAAGCGACTACAATAGGGCAGACTATGTCCCTTTATCTTTCCGCGGCACACAAATCTTCAGGCAAAACTGTTGTTAGTCTAGGGATTTGTGGCGCGTTGAAAGCGCAAAAATTAATCGTTCAACCTTTTAAAAAAGGTCCAGATTATATCGACCCTATTTGGTTATCTCAAGCCAGTGGACGAGCATGCTACAATTTAGATTTTTACAATATGACTGAGGCTGAGATTCTCCAGCTATATATTCATAAAAATTCAATGGCCGATATTTCCATTATTGAGGGAAATAAAGGCTTGTACGATGGTATGAGCGTTACCGGCGGTGATGCAAACGCCGATCTAGCCAAGTTACTGAAGTTGCCAGTTATATTGGTTGTAGATAGTATTGGCATAACTCGAGGTGTAGCTCCTCTAGTTAAAGGTTATCAAGCATTTGATAATGACGTTAATATCGCAGGCGTTATCCTTAACAAGGTGGCAGGAGATCGCCATGAGTCAAAACTAATTCAAGCTATTGAGCATTACACTGATATTGCAGTGGTTGGTTCGGTTCGTCGCTCTAAAGAGTTGGTGATTGATGAGCGTCATCTAGGATTGATGCCTGCGAATGAAACACCTAAATCTCAAAGTTTTATTAATACGGCTTCTCGCTTGATTCAAGAACAAGTAGATTTAGATAAGCTTATCAATTTAGAGAAAAATCGTCGAAAATCTGACTTGCCAAATATAAAGTTTAGCGCTCCTAGGTTGAGAGTTGCTGTGGCAAAAGACAGTAGTTTTGGGTTTTATTATCAAGACGATTTAGACAAATTTAACCAATTGGGTGTTGATCTTGTTTATTTCAACACTTTAAAAGAAGAAAGACTACCACAATGCGATGGTTTGTTTATTGGCGGTGGTTTTCCTGAAATGCAACTTGAGGCGCTGAGTGCCAATCAGCGCTTATTAAAAGATATTAGGCTTAAAATTGAGCAAGGACTGCCAACATATGCAGAATGTGGTGGCTTGATGTATCTGACTCAACAAATTAGTAGCAAGGGTGAAAGCTATCCAATGGTGGGCGTGATTGATGCTAATACAAACATGACATCTAAGCCAATTGGACGAGGCTATGTAAAGTTAGAGCCGACTAAAGATCATCCTTGGTCAGATGTATCTAATCAAATTTTTGCCCATGAATTTCATTATTCTAAACTCGATAACATCGGCCCCAATACACGCTACGCTTTTAAGGTTTTGCGCGGCGTGGGTGTGGATAATAAGCAAGACGGCATTGTTAAGTACAATTTACTCGCCTGCTATACGCATTTGCGCAATCTGGCAGGTAATCAATGGGTTGAACAATTTGTCAATTTTATTCAACAAACTAAGCAGCAATCATCATGATCACTATTACAAAAAAAGCAGCAGAAGAAATTTCACTTTCAACTCACAATCCAGAAACCCAAGGCATGGTTATTCGCTTTGCCGTGGATAAAACAGACGAAGGCTTTCAATATCTAATGGGGTTTGATGAGCGTCATGATAGCGATATCCATTTAGAGTCAAACGGAGTTGAATATGTGTTGGCTTATGAGCAAAAAGCACTACTTGAAGGTATGGTTGTAGATTTTGACCAAATCGAAGCAGGTCAAGACTATAGTTTTGTATTTATGAATCCGAATGATCCAGACTACACAGAGCCTGAACAAGATCACGCGCCAAGCAAGGCTTAAACTGTAAGAAAAAAATTAGAAATAATGAAAATAGCTGTTTAAGTAATAAGAAATAGCTCAAAAAATAAGAAAAAATATTCATTAAGAGCTTAAATAGAGCCTAAATTTCGATGAAATAGAGCTTATTCTTCTTAAGTTTTAAAAATTTTAGAAATTTTGAAAATGAGCTATTTATAGTAGTTAATAATGCCTTGATAGATAGCATTAGCGATTTTATCTTGTTCTTTATTGCTATTAAGTCGCTTCTCTTCTTCAGGATTAGAGATAAAGGCAGTTTCCACCAATACAGAAGGAATGGCTGGTGTTTTAAGTACGACAAAGCCGGCCTTTTGCGGTACTTTTTTGTGCAAAGGTCCTAGTTTTTTCATTTGTTGTAAGATTTTAGCGCCTAATTTTTGACTCTGAGTTTCTCGATCTTTTCTGGACAAATCCCAAAGAATTTTATTTAAATATTCATCTTTGCTATCAGATTTTTGCTGAATGCCAAATTGATCGACCGTATTTTGGGATTTTTCCAAACGTCGTGCAAAGTTAGTTGACCCGCCACGTTCTGACAAAGTGTAAACCGAAGCACCTTTGGCACGTCTGCTTTTAACGGCGTCAGCATGAATAGAAACAAATAAAGAGGCTTTATTGGCTTGGGCGATGCGAATGCGTTTGGTAAGGCTAACGTAATAGTCACCTCGGCGAGTCAAGACAGCTTTCATGCCACGTGTGGCGTTAATTTTTTTAGCTAGTTTTTTAGCAATACTCAGTGTGATGCGTTTTTCTTGCGAGCGTTTGTAGCCAATTGCACCAGGGTCTTCACCGCCGTGTCCAGCATCGATGAGAATGATTTTGCTTGCGTGCTGTGTGCTAGTTGGTTTTTTAAGAATCGGTTTTTTAGACTTTTTAATTGCTTTAATGCCTTGATCTTTTTGGTCGTGTAAATCAACCACTAAACGGTGATGACGATATTTATCGTTTGGTTTTAAAGTGTAGCTTTTGATTTGATATTGATGGTGCAAGCTAAATTTAAATCGATAAGTAGTTTTGTCTCGTTTAACGCGTGTTTTCTTAATACGTTGATCAGTGAAAAACAGCTTTTTGTAAGTGTCTTTTAATAACTTTGCATTGCGAATGCTTAAGGTAAATTGATTTTGCTGTTGGTTAATAGAGAATCTAACGCCTTGATCGACATCGATCACAATCCTTGTGCGCTCAGGGGAGCTCCAAAAGCGAAAATCATGAAGAGTGGTACGATTGTCAGCAAAAGCACTACTGAGAAAAAACAAGCCGATTAACAGACTGATTAATCGATGCATTGTAAGAGTTGTTTGCCTGTATCACTCTTGGCATTTAAAGTTAAGAGTCTGTTGTTATCTTCGCCGCTAATACTAATAACTAAATCGGCTGATGGGATCATTCCTGCACCAAGATCAGCCCATTCAATAAGCTGAATATGTCCAGGTTTTGAATATTCACGAATTCCGATATATTCTAACTCTTCTGGATCGCTTAGTCGATAACAATCAAAATGATGAATATTAATCACATCATTGATATAACTTTCTACTAATGAATAGGTTGGGCTTTTAACGCGATCAAAGCCAAAAGATTGGATAAATCCTCTTGCAAAAGTAGTTTTTCCTGCGCCTAGATCACCCTCTAAATAAATGATAATAGCTTGCTGATTAGTTTGCGTGCAAATGGCCAGCTTTTTTGCAAAAGCAATGGTTTGTGATTCGTGCGTAAATTCAAAATTCAAAATAATTGCCACATATAAAAACTAAAAACACTGACCAAGGCAAAGCCTTCAAAACGATTGATAATGTGTTTTTTGCTAAATTTATAAGAAACGATAAAGAGTAAAACAGTTAATAACAACATAATAGGGTAGTCACGCTCAATCACTTCTAGTGCGACATCAGAAGGATGAATAAGGCCAGGAATAGCAAGCACAGCAATAGTATTAAAGAGGTTTGAGCCAATAACATTGCCAACAACCATCTCAAACTGTTTTTTCAAAACACTAGCAATAGAAACAGCCAACTCTGGCAAACTAGTACCAAGTGCGACAACAGTTAATCCAATAATTAAGTCGGACACGCCAAATGCTTGTGCCACTTCAACACCACCCCAAACAACTAATTTTGCACTTGAAATTAAAACAATTAAGCCAATCAAAAGCATTGCCCATGTTTTGGTTGTTTGGCTTTTATCAATAGTTTGTTCAAATTCATCAAATTCATGATTTTGATTGTTTTTTGACATCTTAAAAGTGTAGGTTAAAAATAAAACCAATAGAGTGATTAGCACTAATCCATCGATTGCGTCTAGACGAAGATCCCAGAGTAATAATCCGGCAATCAGCGTAGCAATCATTAAAAACACCCATTCTTTTTTGAGGATATCACCCCGTACTTCAATTGGTGATATGATGGCGCTAACGCCCAGTACTAAAGCAATATTGAAAATATTAGAGCCGACAGCGTTGCCAATGCTTAAGCCAGTATTGCCGTCTATCGCAGCCAAGCCTGATACTAGCATTTCAGGTGCGGACGTGCCAAATCCAAAAATTAATAGACCGATAATTAAAGGCGAAACTTTAAAAATATTAGCAATTTTTGCGCCATTTTCAGTGAATTCATCCGCACTCCAAATTAAAAGTGCAAAACCTGCTAGTAAAGCAATAATTGGTAGTAGAATATCGGGCATATTGATTTTTTGTTAAATTTTTGTTTATTATAAAGGGCAAGTAATACAAGATGAGTAAAACAGAGTTTTTAATTGGTCGCCATGGATTAGATTTAGTTGATGATTTTTATCCTGAGGATCTGCCCACTGAATGGCGATTTGATTATTATTCAGCCCTATTTAAAGCTTTATCTTTGCCCATTGATAGTGAAGAGGACTTAGAGCTTATTTTTGAGGAGTTAGAAGATTCAGATGAGGAATTTGAACTAGTATTGACTATTCAGCCAGAGCAACTTCTCGATGTTGAAACACTACGAAATTTGTTAAGCACTGTTGAGTTGTATCAGACCTTATTTACTTTATCTGTTGAGTTGGATCAACCACCTAGCAATGAAGTTATGAATTTATTATCAAATTATCGTTTGTCATTTCAATCAACCATTCAATACGAATCCAAGCTAAAAAGTGCTAAAGCTATGGGCCGATATTTGTATTATACGCACCAACCTGTTTTTCATCTCCAAGGAGATGGTGATGACAAGAAAATGCGAGCCAATATTGAAAAAATTTCCAAAATAAATACTCGCACTGTACTTATTTGCAATCAAGCAGAAAGTGATACCTTGGATAAACTGCGAACCATTGCAGAAATTTTAGGCTATTAAATGACATCTGTTTTGCTCACTCGACCGTTGACCCAAGTGGCTGCACTTAAAGCTTTGGTGACTAATAGCGGACACCAGCCTTTATTATTTCCAACGCTGGAAATTCAAGCATTAAAGGCGAAAGTTAAGTGTAAGCATTATGATGCGGTGATTTTTATTAGCGCTAATGCTGTGGAATTTGGATTAGAGATTTTGAAGAAAATTACCTATTCAGCGATTTTCACAGTAGGCGTTGCAACAGCTAAAAAACTGAACGATTATCATATTGAAGTAGACGACTTTCCTAAAAAAAATCCTTCTAGTGAGGCGCTATTAGCGCTTGATTCTGTATCCTGCTTACGAGATAAGAAAATCTTAATTTTTAGAGGTAGAGGTGGGCGAGAAACCTTAAGGATTGGTTTTGAAAAAAACGATAACACTGTTGAGTATGCCCAGGTTTATGACCGGGTTATTTGCTCGTTAAGCGAACAACACCAAAAGTCTTTAGATGTTTTTTTATCAGGCTCGAAGGGTTTTGTCAGTGTGACTAGTAATGAAAATTTAGATGGTTTAATAGTATTGGCAAAGCAGACAGGACAGCTGGATAGTATTAAAAATTACCCGCTTATTGTGTTAAGTGCGCGAACTAAATCTTATGCACAAACATGTGGTTTTCAGCAAATAATTGTGACTCCAGACATCAGCGACCAAGCTATTGCATCAGTATTAGAATAAGACGATACACTTGACAATTAAGTAAAAGTTGATTAATTTAGTAGGCAATAAAATAATATTGTTTTATAGGGAAAAAAGTCATATGGTTAAATTAAGTGTTTCTCAGGCGGCACGTCGATTGGGCGTTAGTCGCTCTAATATTCAAGCACAAATTAATTCTGGTAAATTACAAACCCATGAAGGCTATGTAACTACTGATAGTATTCGATTAGCTTATCCTACTTACAATCTAAATACAGAGCAAGAAGTGCATTTAAAAAAAATACAGCAAATTAAGGCAGACGCTATGTATAAAGCGGGTGCGGCAGATGCTGCTAAACAGGCCAATGAGCAAGCGCTCATGACGGTTGTCGCCGCTCTCAAGTCAAAACTGTATAAAGAGGAGGTAAAAAACCAGCATTATCAGCTAGTTTTTTCACAACTTGGTGAGCGTTTAGCGGCGCTTGAAAAGTGTTGTCATGAGCAGGATAAGCGACCGCTTAATGAACTTCAAAGTTGGATTAGTAATCAACAATCACACTAAAGATTTATAGTAAATTTTTGACTAAAGCTAAAGAAGGTTGAGATTTGTTCATGGTATAAAAGTGGAAACTCTCCACACCTTGCGCTTTTAATTGGTCACATAGATTATTAACAACATCCAAACCAAAAGCAGACAAAGATTCTAAATCATCGCCAAAAATTGCTAACCGTTTTTCAATCCAACGTGGAATTTCTGCGCCACACATATTGGAAAATCGGAGTAATTGATCATGATTAGTAATGGGCATAATGCCAGGTGTTATAGGCGCATCAACACCTAATTTTTGTACATCGTCTATAAATCTAAGATAGGCATCTATATTGTAAAAATATTGTGTAATAGCACTATCAGCGCCAGCTTTCATTTTATTGGCAAAATGCTGCATATCAGTATTTATATTCTTGGCTTGCGGATGCATTTCTGGATAAGCGGCTACCTCAATATGAAAGTAGTCATTAAATTCATGACGAATAAAAGAAACCAATTCGCTAGCATAATGAAAATCACCAATGTCGCGTACCCCAGAAGGGATGTCTCCACGCAGAGCAACAATGCGATTAATGCCAGCTGATTTATATTGATTTAGCAAGGTTAAAATTTTAGATTTTTCAGAATCAATACAAGATAGATGAGGTGCTGCAGAGACTTTGTCATTCGCTTGGATGTCCAATACCGTTTCTAAAGTAGCTTCTTGTGTAGTTCCTCCAGCACCAAATGTTGTGGAAAAATAGTGTGGCTGAACTGAGGATAATTCCTGACGAACTTGTTTTAGATTATGTTTGCCCTGGTCTGTTCTTGGCGGGAAAAATTCAAAACTTAATTGCATTTGTAGTTAACGATGGTTAAAAGTAGCTTAATTATAGCTTATTTCAAATTACGAAGAGTCTTTAGGTTTTTCTGACAGCAACTCTGGATTCGGGTAAAATTCCACAATTTACTTAGTTTGAATATATATTATTTATGTCAAAAAGCGATTACATTGAGTTAGAAGGCGTGGTCAAAGAAAAGCTACCTAATACAACTTTTACGGTTGAGTTGGAGAATGGCCATAGTGTTTTAGCGCATATTTCTGGAAAAATTCGTAAACATTACATTCGTATTTTGCCTGGAGATAAAGTAACAGTTGAAATGACACCTTATGATCTAACCAAGGGTAGAATTACTTTTAGACATAAGTAAAAAAACAGTTTATTGCCGATGTGGTGGAATTGGTAGACACGCCGGATTCAAAATCCGGTTCCTCACGGAGTGACGGTTCGACCCCGTCCATCGGTACCAAATTAATATAGAGGTAGTAATTATGGAACAAGCAGATCTTTTAACGCAAGCGTTAAACTTAACTATGTTTGGCATGGGGTTTGTTTTCTTGTTTTTAACATTACTGGTCTTTGTAACTAAATTGATGTCATTTGTTATTCAAAAGCTTCAGGATAGAATTACTGACAAAATAGAGAATGTTGATCAGGTAACAACGCTTGAGCAAGAAATTGATGAAGAAACAAAATTTGTGATCGAGCAAGCAATCAAGATGCATAGAGGAGCATAAGGATCATGCTAAATTTTTTAAAAAATATGACAAAAAAGCCAACTAAAGCTGAAAATAAAAAAGTAGAAATTACAGAATTAGTATTTAGAGATGCACACCAGTCTTTATTTGCAACACGAATGCGCATTGATGATATGCTGCCAATTGCTGATAAGCTTGATAAGATTGGTTATTGGTCAGTAGAGTCTTGGGGCGGTGCCACATTTGATTCTTGTATTCGATATTTGGGCGAAGATCCTTGGGATCGTATTCGTGAAATTAAAGCAGTCATGCCAAATACGCCACAGCAAATGCTGTTGCGCGGTCAAAATTTATTAGGTTATCGCCATTATAGTGACGATGTGGTTCGAAAATTTGTGGATCGTTGTGCAAAGAATGGCGTGGGTGTTTTTAGAATTTTTGATGCAATGAACGATGTCAGAAATCTAAAAACAGCTGTTGATCAGGCGGTTAAGTTAGATCAGCATGCACAAGGAACTATTTCTTATACTGTTAGTCCTGTTCACAATACACAAACTTGGCTAGATATGGCTAGGCAAATTGAAGACATGGGTGCACATTCTTTATGTATTAAAGATATGGCTGGATTATTACAGCCTTATGTTGCCTATGATTTGGTTAAACAACTTAAAGAGGCTGTAGATATTCCAATTCAACTCCATGCACATGCTACAACAGGTCTTTCTACAGCAACTATTATTAAATCTGTTGAGGCAGGAATTGATCGTGTTGATACAGCCATTGGCTCAATGAGTATGACTTATGGCCACTCTGCTACTAATTCTGTTGTATCTATATTGGAAAATAGTCCTAGAAAAACAGGCCTTGATTTAGAAAAATTAGAAGAAATTGATGCATACTTCAGACCAGTTCGTTGTAAGTATGCAAAATTTGAGGGTTCTTTAAAAGGGGTTGATTCGCGTATTTTATTATCTCAAGTACCAGGCGGGATGTTGACTAATATGGAGAACCAGTTGCGCGAGCAAAATGCAGCAGACAAAATGGACGAAGTCTTGGCAGAAATTCCACGTGTGCGTAAAGATTTAGGTTATATACCTTTGGTAACGCCCACTTCTCAAATCGTTGGTACGCAGTCGGTGCTTAATGTATTAACTGGTGAGCGTTACAAAACCATTACCAAGGAGTCAGCGGGAGTGCTTAAGGGTGAATATGGTGCGACACCTGCACCAGTTGATCAAGCATTACAAGCAAAAGTGCTTAAAGGTTCTGAGCCGATTACATGTCGACCTGCTGATAATATTGCACCAGAAATGCATATCTTGGAGCAAGAGTTTGACAAAATTGTAGCTGAGAAAGATATTCAGCTAGCAACCAATAAAATTGATGATTTAATGACGTACGCCTTGTTTCCTCAGGTTGGTATTTCGTTCTTGGAGAATCGCAACAATCCTGATTTCTTTGAGCCAGTACCTCAAGATGCTAACAACTGTGTTGCTCCAGATAGTGAAGAAGGTACCTATACTGTCTCATTTAAGGGTAACTCTTATACAGTTGATGTCTCTGCAGGCGGTGATGTTACCTCTATGAAAGCTTCTTCTGACGCAAGAATGCCAGCACCGGTAGCTGAGAAAGAGATTGTTAGCGACATCCCAAAAACAGGTGGTGAAGCGATTGGCGCACCTTTGTCAGGTAATATTTGGAAAGTTATGGTGGCACCTAATCAAAAAATTAATGAAGGCGATGTTTTAGTTATTCTAGAAGCGATGAAGATGGAAACAGAGATCAAAGCTGCTAGAAGTGGCGTAGTAACAGAAATTAACATTAAGGAAGGTGACTCGGTGACTGTGGGCCAAGCTCTACTATCTCTAGCTTAACTAACCAGAACTTATTATGGAACAATTAAATTCATTATGGTTTAACACAGGCTTGTATCAAATCGCATGGGGCCAAGCGCTTATGCTTTTGGTGGGCGTGTTATTACTTTATTTAGCAATTGTCAAAAAATTTGAGCCTTTATTGTTGTTACCGATTGGTTTTGGTGCGATTTTAGCCAATATTCCCGGTGCTGGTATTGCAGAAGGAAACGGTATTTTGCACATGTTTTACGTCATAGGTATTGAATCTGGCGCCTTTCCTTTAATTATTTTTATGGGAGTCGGAGCATTAACTGACTTTGGCCCATTATTGGCGAACCCTAAGACATTATTACTAGGAGCTGCAGCACAATTCGGTATTTTTGCCACAGTTCTTGGCGCTATGGGGCTAACAGCCATAGGTGTGTTTGATTTTAGTCTAACAGATGCAGCAGCAATCGGTATTATTGGTGGCGCAGATGGTCCTACTAGTATTTACGTGGCCAGCAAACTGGCGCCAGAGTTGTTAGGTGCTATTGCTGTCGCTTCTTACTCATATATGGCGCTTGTGCCGCTTATTCAGCCACCAATCATGCGCGCTTTAACAACTGAAAAAGAGCGTCAAATAGAAATGGTACAGTTGCGCGAAGTTTCAACTGCTGAAAAGATTATTTTTCCAATTATGCTATTAATGTTGGTGGCCTTACTACTACCTGATGCAGCGCCGTTACTTGGTATGTTTGCTTTTGGTAATTTAATGAAAGAATCAGGTGTGGTTGATCGTTTAAGTGACACCACGCAAAATGCATTGATTAATATTGTAACAATTTTTTTAGGTTTGGCAGTTGGCTCAAAGCTTATGGCAGATAAATTCTTGCAACCAGAAACTTTAGGTATTTTGGTGTTGGGTATGGTTGCTTTCGCTATTGGTACAGCAAGTGGTTTGTTAATGG
The DNA here is from genome assembly GCA_022600395.1 of Pseudomonadota bacterium. Lineage (GTDB taxonomy): Bacteria > Pseudomonadota > Gammaproteobacteria > PS1 > Pseudothioglobaceae > Thioglobus_A. The sequence continues at coordinate 13,835 of JAHZKM010000080.1, forward strand.
CTAAAACAATGAACTTATTTAGCAAGAATAAAATTAATCCTTTAATCGGCTCTGCAGGTGTTTCTGCAGTGCCAATGGCTGCTCGTGTTTCTAACAAGATTGGCTTAGAGTCTAACCCACACAATTTCTTGCTTATGCATGCAATGGGGCCGAATGTTGCGGGTGTGATTGGCTCAGCTATTGCTGCCGGAATTATGATTCAACTACTCAGTTAACCCTGATGCAAAGAACCTTTTTAAAATCTAAGCTTCACCGTGTTACAACGACCGCATCAGAGCTTGAGTATGAAGGCTCTTGTGAGATTGATGGAGTATTGTTAGATGCGGCAGGTATTAGTGCTTTTGAGCAAATTCAGATTTACAATATTGCGAACGGTAATCGCTTTACAACTTACGCCATTCGTGGCAAAGAAAATAGTGGTGTTATCTCGGTGAATGGCGCTGCTGCTCATAAAGCAGCTGTTGGCGATTTACTAATTATTGCTTCTTATGCAAGCTATGATGAGTGTGAGGTTAAAAACTATGCACCAAACTTGTGTTATGTTGATGATCACAATACACTTACTAGAAAAAGTTCTGCTATTCGCTAAACCGTCCTTCTTCGAGTACTAAGACTCGCTGCATTCTGGCAGCAATATTTTCATCATGAGTGACAATAATTATCGAGTTTTTATGTGTCTGATTTAAGGCTAACATTAGATCGAGAACCTCATGGGCGTTTTTGCGATCTAAATTCCCTGTAGGCTCATCGGCTAGTAAACATTTTGGTTGAGCGATAAGTGCTCGAGCAATCGCTACTCTTTGGCGTTCTCCTCCTGATAATTCACTAGGAAGATGGTTGGCCCTGTCCTCGAGACCTACTTTGCCTAGCATTTGCATGGCTTTATTTTGAGCATGCGCATCCGCTTGGATGAGTAGTGGCATCATGACATTTTTTAAAGCGCTAAAGTCTTTAAGTAAATGATGGAATTGATAAATAAAGCCGAGGTTTTTCGCTCTAAAATTTGTCATCTGTGTTTCGTTTAGCGAATTTATATCGGTATTATTAATAATGATCTTTCCACTGTCAGGTTGATCAATGCCACCCAATAAGTTAAGTAGGGTTGATTTACCACAACCGGATTGCCCAAGAATCGCAATAGATTCACCTGCCAGCACGTCAAGATTGAGATGTTGGATGATTTGGTTATGTCGAGTGCCGTCACGGTACTGATAGTTAATATCACGACACTTAATAAGACTACTCATGGCTTAATACCTTCGCAATTGTGATTTTTCCTGCACGTTTAGCAGGGTAAATTGATGCTAGTAAGACAAGTATAAATGCGCCAATTGCAACTGTAACAACATCATTTAGGTGGACTTCAGAAGGGAAGCGGTTAATATAAAAAACTTCTTTCGGAAAGAATTCAAATCCAAGCATGGTCTCAATACTACTGATAATAGCCTCAATGTTAAGAGACAATAACACGCCCAATATCAAACCAATTGTAATGCCAATTAAGCCAATGCTCAAACCTTGGTAAAAAAATATCTTAACTATACGCTTCGGTGTCATGCCTAGGGTTCGCAAAATAGCAATATCAGCAGTTTTATCTGTAACTACCATCACCATCATAGAAACAATGTTAAAAGCAGCAACTGCGATAATGAGCGACAAAACCACGCCAATCATTTGCTTTTCAAGCTCAAGTGCTCTGATAAAATTTGCCTTTTGTCGTGTCCAGTCAATGCCATAATATTGCTCGCTACCTAAATTAGCAACAACCTCTTTCGTAACCCTCTTAGCTTGAAATAAATCGGCTACTTTAAGACGAATACCAGATACTTGACCTTTCATCGAATATAGTTTTTGAGCTTGATTAAGCTCAATAAAAGCTAAATTATTGTCATATTCGTTAATACCCGCATCAAATATTCCAGTTACGGTAAAGCGCTTAAATCGAGGTTGTACGCCCATAATATTGGAAGAGAGTTTAGGGGTTAACAGGGTAACTTTACCTCCCACTTGAACGCCAAGTTGTTTTGCTAATCCAGAGCCAATTAAAATATCACCTTTAGAAAGTTCACTAGCACCAGATTTTATTTTGTCTAGCAAAATAGAGGTTTGTTTTTCCCATTTGGGAATGATGCCTCGAATGCTAATACCTTGAGCGCCATTAACTGCACTCAATAAAGCATATTGCTCAATATAGGGCGATGAGCTAATGACGTCTGGATGCTGATTAATTTGAATTTGCAAATCCTGCCAGTTTGTTAACACTCCGCTATGTTCGCTAATATATGAATGAGAAATCGCACTGAGCACACGATCGCGTAATTCCTTATGAAAGCCATTCATGACTGATAAAACGGTGATTAGTGTCATAACACCAAGAATAAGTCCAACCATAGAGACGCCAGAAATAAAGGAAATAAAGCCTTTTTTGCGATTAGAGCGCAAATACTGGTTAGAAATGTCAAATTCAATACTCATGGTGGTGATATTTTGTCATAATTAGCACTTTATGAATCACTAAATACAAGGGGAAGGAAATGGAGAAGATAACATTCAAAGGTAAGATTGATCAATTAGGAGATGTTTTAATTGAAGCTTTTCATATTGTAGGCTTGTTTGTCATTGGCGCCACTATTGTTTGGTCAGCCATCGGCGAATATTTAATTATTATGCAGCATGAGTCTGGCTTTGCTTCTTTGCAAGATATTCTGTTATTGTTTATTTATTTAGAATTGGGTGCTATGACTGGTATTTATTTCAAAACACACCGTTTGCCAGTGATTTTCTTAATATTTATTGCCATTACAGCTATTACTCGTTTTATGGTAATTGATATGAAAGCGCTAATGTCGACTGATAAATATAATTTATTAATTATGGTCGTCTCTATTCTTATTTTGACAATCTCAGCTGGTGTGCTTAGATTTAGTGAGAAAAAATATGACAATAAAAGTGAATGTTTTAAATAAACTCTGATGGATTTAAACACTCGAGGCATTGCTAATTATTGTCTATGGCCGGTTTCGCTTGTTTTTTATGTATTAAGTGCACTGCGTCGATTGTTATATCGATGGGGAGTATTGCAAGTCCACGGTTTTAAAACTCCTGTCGTGGTAGTGGGCAATATTACAGTTGGCGGCAGTGGAAAAACACCTGTTGTTATTAAGCTTGTTAAGTATTTTAAGCAGCAAAAAAAACGAGTTGGAGTGGTGTCTAGAGGTTATGGTGGTGCTCATGCGCAAGGGAGTCTGTTAGTTGACGAGCACACGAGTGTCGCTTTATCGGGCGATGAGGCGCTTTTGATTGCTACTCTAACGAGTGTGCCAGTCATGGTGAATAAAGATAGAGCCAAGGCGGTTAATGATTTAATTAGTCAGCATCATGTTGATCTGGTTATTAGCGATGATGGATTACAGCATTATGCTATGGGTAGAGCAATTGAGATTGCAGTTGTTGATGGCCATAGACGTTTTGGCAATGGTTTCTTTTTGCCTGCTGGACCACTTAGAGAGGCTGTAAGTCGGCTAAGCACTGTTGATTTTGTTGTTAATAATGGATCAGTATTCCCTGGAGAATTTAGCGCCCAGATACAGCCAAGTTATTTTGTAAATTTGGTAACGGGTGAGCAAAAACCTTTGGACTTTTTTAGTCAGCAAATATGCCACGGTGTGGCTGGTATTGGTCATCCAGAACGTTTTTTTAAAACTCTGGATCAGCTAGATATTAAGGTGCAAAAACATGCGTTTAAGGATCATTATTCATATCAAGCAAAAGATCTGGAATTTGATGACAATCATCCAATAATAATGAGTGCTAAAGATTGGGTAAAATGTAGAGACTTTGCCAATGATAAGATGTATTACTTAGCGACTGATCTAAATATTGACAAGGATTTTTTAACCAACTTAGCAGCAAAAATATGATTGATGAAGCACTTTTAAAACTTCTTGTTTGCCCAAAATCTAAAGCGCCTTTGAAGCAAGTAGGCGATGAATTGATTTGTGAGGCGAGCGGTTTAGCCTATCCAATAGATGACGGCATTCCAGTTTTACTTGAACAAGAAGCCAGAAAGCTAGATTAATTCATGAATTTTAGTGTCATTATCCCAGCTCGTTATGCATCTAGCAGGCTGGCGGCGAAATTACTTCAAGACATTCATGGTAAACCGTTGATTCAGCATACTTATGAAAATGCTTGTAAGAGTGGTGCCTCTATGGTGGTTATTGCAACAGATGATGAACGTATTCAAATAACCGCTGAGCAATTTGGTGCAACAGTTTGCATGACTGGCAAAAATCATAATTCTGGTACAGCAAGAATTTCCGAAGTGTTAACTCAGCTTGATATCTCTAATGATGAGATTGTGGTTAATGTGCAGGGTGATGAGCCTATGCTAGATCCGAGTGTGATTGACCAGGTTGCTAACAATCTTACTGTCAGTCAAATGCAAATGGCAACTTTGTGTGAACAGGTTGTTGATAGGGCTCAATATCTAGATCCAAATTGCGTTAAAGTGGTTTTTAATCAGCGAGGTAAGGCTTTGTATTTTTCGCGAGCGCCGATTCCTTATTTTAGGGATGAGCAAGATTTTGATTTATCACTGTGCTTTAAGCATATCGGTATTTATGCTTATCGAGCAGAGTTTGTAAAGCAATATTTAAATATGGACAGCTCTCGACTCGAGCAAGTTGAAAAACTCGAGCAACTTACTGTGCTGGATGAAGGTTTTGATGTTCATGTGGCTGTTGCATGTGCCCAAACAGGGTTTGGGGTTGATACACAAGCAGATTTAGATAAGGTAAGAGAGGCAATGGCAACACAATGTTTAAATAAAGAATAAATATGAAAATTATTGATGGCAAGAAAATTGCCCAAAACTTACGCAAAGATATTGCACAACAGGTTAAAACTTTAGAACGAGCGCCTGGGTTGGCGGTAATATTAGTGGGTGATGATCCAGCATCTGCAGTATATGTCCGCAACAAAGATAACGCTTGTAAGGAAGTTGGATTTTATTCAGAAAAAATTAATAAACCGGCAGGGATTACCCAGCAACAATTGTTAGATGAGGTAGTGCGCCTAAACAATGACGATAGGATTGACGGCATTTTGGTGCAACTGCCACTTCCTAAGCATTTGGATGCTAACTTGGTTATTGAGACTATTTCTCCGCAAAAGGATGTGGATGGTTTTCATAGTGAAAATATTGGCAAACTTATGCAAAACAAATCTTATTTGCGTCCGTGTACTCCCAAGGGTGTTATGACTATGCTGGCAACAACAGGTATTGATTTGGCAGGTAAAGATTGCGTCGTGGTTGGCGCGTCTAATATTGTTGGCAGGCCGATGCTAATGGAGCTTTTAAATGCTCGTGCTACCGTAACGATCTGCAATAGTAAAACTCAAGATTTATCAGGCAAACTGCGTCGTGCAGATGTTGTTGTTGCTGCAGTAGGCGCTCCTCAGATTATCCAGGGAGACTGGATCAAACCAGGTGCTGTGGTGATTGATGTGGGCATTAATCGACTAGAAAACGGCAAGTTAGTGGGCGATGTTGATTTTGATGCAGCCGCTGAACAGGCCAGCTGGATAACACCGGTACCTGGGGGTGTTGGACCCATGACCATTGCCACTTTGTTAGAAAATACTTTAACCGCTTATAAAAATAGGAAATAAGACTATGAAATTATTATTAAAAGCTTTTAGAAATGGATTAGGGAGTTTGATTGCACTTGTTAGTCGATTAATTCCTGTTAAGAAAGTTAGAAGAGATGCACAAGCTCAAACAATTGCTGATAAAAAAGCAGCAAATATTGAACTATATCAATTCTTTGCTTGTCCGTTTTGTATTATGAGTAGAAGGGTAATCAGAGGTTTAAACATTAAAATCGTTACTCGAGATGCACAAACTCAAGGTGGTCGGTACCGAGAAGAGTTGTTAAAAGAGGGAGGTAAAGTTCAGGTGCCTTGTTTAAAGATTACTGAAAATGGACAGGTTAGCTGGATGTATGAATCCGCAGTTATTAAAGACTATTTAGAAAAAGAATTTGGCTAATATCATAGATCTTTTTAGTAATATCTAGAGGTTTTTTATATCGAACTTAACGGGCTCTGCTGGAATAATTTTTGGTACAAAAATTAAATTTCCGTATAAAGAGTAGCCATTTTTACTAGCCATTTCATTAATAGGCAGGTTCATTTCTTTTCCTTTGTCATTAATCACCAGCATGCCATTATCAAGTTTGATGTGGCCAATTGGACCACCGATAAAAGTTTCTAATTCATCAGTGCCAAAGGACTCGTTATTATCAATAGGCTTGATACTAATTGGATCGCCAGTTGGGTGGTAAAGCATTGATGAAGGCCAATTGTATTGTTCTGACATAGTAATAAATCCTAATAGTAAATGTTAGTTGGGTAGAAAGTCTTTAAGTTGTTGAATGCTATGCTCAAGCTCTGATAATGAGTCAGCTGTAATGTTGATGTGACCAAGTTTTCTGTTTTCTCGCTCAGCTTTATCGTACAAGTGTAAATGTGCATTAGGCATATTGAGTGCAATCTGAATCGGTCCAGTTCTGCCAATAATATTAATCATCGCGCTATAATTGTGAATTGATGTTGTATCACCTAGTGGCATGCCACTAATGGCGCGAATATGGTTTTCAAACTGAGAAGTATTAGCGCCATCAATACTCCAATGTCCAGAATTATGCACTCGTGGAGCCTTTTCGTTAACCACCAGTCCATTTTCAGTATCGAATAACTCAATAGTGAGCACGCCTACGTGGTTCATTTCATCGAGCAAGGTTTGCATGTAATGTTCAGCAGTTTTTTGCACTCTAGGGTCAATATCTTGAGCAGGCGCAATCGTTAATCTTAATATGCCATTATGATGGATATTTTCCACCAGCGGATAATATTTATGATCGTTATCAATACCGCGAACAGCAATTAAGGAAAGCTCACGTTTAAAATTAACAAACCCTTCAAGTATTGATTCAGCGCCTTTCATGCTTTCAAAGGCTGCTTTAATTTGGTCTGCACTGCGTATTAAAAACTGACCTTTGCCGTCATAGCCTTCAGTGGCAGTCTTTAAGATAGCAGGCAATCCAATATAAGTTAGGGCTTGCTCAAGGTCAGTGATCGAATTGATCACTTGATAAGGAGCGCAAGGAATATTTAGTTGGTTAAACAGCGCTTTTTCACGTCCGCGATGCTGCGCAGTAAATAAAGATTTTTCGCCAGGATATACTGGAATATCTTTATTAATCTCCCTAACCATTTCAACATCAGTATTTTCACTTTCATAAGTAATAACATCGGCAAATGCTACTAAAGATTCAATGTGATCTGGATTATCCTCTGATGCAAACATGTGTCCAAGTAATGCAGAAGATTCTTTGTTCGTTTGACCAGAAAATCCAAATTGATGATTAAGAGGATAACCAGATATAGCCATCATTCTGCCGAGCTGGCCTGCGCCAAGTACGCCGATCTTCATTTGTTATATGCTAGGGTTGGGGTTGTCTAGCACATCTTGGGTTTGTTGCGCTCTGAATGCGCTCACCTTGGCTCGAACCGCTGTATCTTCATTGGCAATAATTTGTGCAGCTAAAATACCGGCATTTTTAGCACCCGCTTCGCCAATTGCCAATGTGCCGACTGGAATGCCTCCAGGCATCTGAGCAATAGAGAGTAGAGAATCTTGACCACTAAGGGCACGTGATTGAACTGGCACACCCAGAACAGGCACAATAGTTTTGGCAGCTACCATTCCTGGAAGATGCGCTGCGCCACCAGCACCGGCAATAATTACCTTAAGGCCACGATCACTGGCAGTACTTGCGTATTCAAACATTAGATCAGGCGTACGATGTGCAGACACTACTTGCACCTCGTGAGCTACACCAAATTCTTCCAGCATATCAACTGCATGCTTCATAGTTGGCCAATCTGATTTTGAACCCATAATAACACCAACAATTACACTCATGGTTTTCTCCAATATTTGCTACTTATGCAGAAATTATACTCAAAGAGTGGCTATATAGATAGTCACAGCAATAATATAGTCAGTTAAAATCAATATCATTTTTAACGATTATTTTTTAACTATGCCTAATACACCGCTTCAGCATCTGATTGATCAGTTTACTCAAATCAAACAAAAACTAGAACTAGACGCTAAACAAAAAAGAATGCAGTTTGATTATCAATTCCATAAAAACAAAGTTATTTTTGAAAAGACTCTACATCGCGCACATAAGCAATTAAAAACCGGTGCTTTACGTTACTTGGTAGGTGCTAATCCGCTGTATATTTTGACAGCACCTTTTATTTATGCCATGATCGTTCCTTTGATTTTGCTAGATATTTTTGCTTTTTTGTATCAGCGGATATGTTTTCCCATTTACAAAATTGAAAGAGTTAGACGTAGTGATTATCTTGTTATTGATCGACACAAGCTGGGCTATTTAAATATTTTTGAAAAAATTAATTGCGTGTATTGTGGCTATGCAAACGGTCTATTGAGCTATGTAGCAGAATTAGCATCACTTACTGAGAGAATTTGGTGTCCAATTAAACACGCCAGTAAAGTTGAAAATCCACATGATCGATACTGGAGTTTTTTTGATTATGGCGATGCTGAGGGTTATGTTTGTCGTCTTGATTCAAAGAAAAACCCGCATCAATCAGATGCTCGATCAAAAAATACCAAATAGCTCCATGCACCAATGCCCGCAAGCAAAACGTCTTTTTCAGCATCCCAGATATCTCCTTGCGAGCCTAAAAAGGCGTTAGCTTGTAATGTTTGTTCAAATAAAGCAGCGTACCACCATTCGACTATTTCATAGCAAGCACCAATACCAATAAGAAGCGTAATAAGTACGAAATATTGTGTTTTACGATTGGCAAACGTGACAAATCTAGTGAGCGCTTCTTTAAAAGGTAATACAATTAAAAAACCAAAAGAAAAGTGTACTAAGCGATCAAAATGATTGCGGTTTAAATCTAAAATTTGAGCAACCCAATTGCCTATTGGAACTTCTGCATAGCTGTAATAAGCGCCAATTGTTTGCAAAATACAAAAGCTGAAAATTAAATAATACGCAGTATTACTAAAATGAAATCTCGCATAACCAGTAATTAAAAAATAAAGACTAATTAATAAGATGAGATTTTCTGCAATCCAAATATCTCTATAAACTGGGCTGACTGCTAACGCTAGCCAAAACAAGGTAAAAATGATCAGTAATTTTGGCGCAATTGATTTGTCTGTATTCATAATTTAAAATCTGAATGTAAAAATGGCATATGTCCAGTATTTAATACGATTGTATCAATGGATTGCTGCTGATACCAATGCGCAATTGTGCTAGGTACCAAGGTGTCTTTATCACCCAAAATGATTTTTTTATCAATATTCAGCGCTAAAAACTGCTGAGTTAGATCAGTGTTAAGCAATATCTTTAGCCCCTGGTTGAGCGCGTTTTTCGACGCAGGTAGGACATCAATCGATTGATTAAGACTTTTAATTTGAACCTTATCTTTTGTTTGAAGACTAACAAATCGCTTTAAGCCTTTAGAAAGGTTGAGTTCTAAGGTATTAGAAAATTGCCTAAAATGATCAGCATCAATGCCAAACTCCCAATTATTATTTTGTACAAAATTCGGGCTTGAGGCCACTAGGATTAATCGAGATATTTTGATTTGAGTAGCAATATGAATGGCTAATAGTCCGCCTAAAGACCATCCTAATAAGATAGGATTTTCAGGCAAAATTTTAATTATTTCATGGCACCAATTATCAATCCCACCGGCAATGTCAGCACTTCTACCATGACCTGGTAAGTCGATTTTGGTAATACGATATTGATCTTGATAGAGGTTAATCAGATTGTTAAAAAGATCTGAATTAAATCCCCATCCGTGAAGTAGCACTAAGTCTTTTCCTGCGCCTGTGGTGCTACTGTAGAGCATGTTTAACCTGGGTTAGCAGTTGTTCTATTTGTGTTTGAGTGTGGTTGGCACTAATTGTAATTCTGAGTCTTGCAGTGTTTTTTGGCACGGTGGGCTCTCGAATAGCACTAACATAAAAACCTTGTTTGTATAGGGTTTGGCTAATTTTTAGAGCTGTTTTACTATCACCAATAATCAAAGGCTGAATAGCCGAAAAAGAAGACTCAATTGGCAGATTAAGTGCACTTGAAAAATTTCGGAAAAATTGAATATTGGCTTGTAATTTGGCATTTATTTCTCCTTTTTTAATCAACTCTAAGCTCTTAAGCGTAGCCATGCAAATTGCAGGCGATATGGCAGTAGTGTAAATGTAAGGGCGTGATTTTTGGATTAAAAATTCGACAAAATCTTCATTTCCAGCGACAAAAGCACCCATGGTGCCCGCTGCCTTACCTAAAGTGGCCATATAAATAGAATTTTCTGGAATATTGGGCTCAAATACGCCAAATCCATGCGCATCATCTTGCATGAGAATGGCGTTAGAAAAATTTCCGATTTTTTGTAAATCATCAATTTTTGCACGATCGCCGTCCATACTA
>JAHZKM010000009.1 GCA_022600395.1 Pseudomonadota bacterium
TATGTGCATGAACGTGGCGCACAACATCTAATTGATCCTTCAAAATTGCGTGCAGGTGTGATTGGCGTTTATGGTGAATTATTCTTTAAGCAATTTTTAGGTGATTTGATTCCCATTGCGCCTGACAAAGTAATCGTTGCCAAAGATGGGGACTGCCTTGATTTGGGAGGAAGGACACTTAAGTTTATTGACACCCCTGGGCACGCTAGACATCATTTGTGTATTTGGGATGAAAAATCACAAGGTATTTTCTCAGGCGATACACTAGGTGTGAGCTATCGTGAATTTGATACCAAGCAAGGCGTGTTAATTTTTCCACCAACAACGCCAATACAGTTTGATCCTGAAGCCTGGATTGATACTATTCAACAATTAATGTTGTTAAAGCCAAAAGTGGCGTATCTCACACATTTTAATCAAATAGAATTTACACAGCAATCTGCCGATATGCTGATACAGCACATCAACGGCTTTGTTAAAATTGCTAAGGAATCAGCAGACCAGCCTAATCGTCACCAGACTATCAAAGAGGCTTTGCTTCGTTATTTGCTTGATATTGCTACTAAACATGGTGTTACACTTAACAAGGAACGGCAAGTTAAACTCTTTAAAGGTGATTTGGAAATCTGCGCCCAGGGACTGGGTGTTTGGCTGGATCAAAAATTATAGGCTTAACTATCGGCAGATCCTAAAAAACTGGGTTAATAGTAAGAGCAACAGTAATCCGTCACTTCCTTAACCTTGAGTTTAAAACTTGAATCTTTTGGCACCTCAAATGATGAACCCTTGGCAAAAGTTTGCCATTCGCTCGCACCCGGCAATAACACCTCCATCTCTCCTGCTTGAATTTCCATTAGTTCGTTGTCATCGGTACCAAACTCATAGTCACCCGGCATCATAATGCCTAGAGTCTTTTTTGAACCGTCTGCAAACATCACAACACGTGAGGTTACTTTGCCATCAAAATAAATATTAGCTTCCTTGACCACATCTACCTTTTCAAAAATTGACATGTTTTCTCCTTATTTGACCTGATCTAGAATGTACTGAGTTAATAGTGGCACAGGTCTACCTGTAGCACCTTTCTTAGCACCACTAACCCAAGCTGTGCCCGCAATATCCAAATGAGCCCATCGATAATCTTTAGTGTATCTAGCCAAAAAACAGGCCGCTGTTACTGTACCTGCCTCTCGCCCACCAATATTACCCATATCGGCAAAATTAGATTTAAGCAATTCATCATACTCATCATCAAGTGGTAATTGCCAAGCTGTATCAAGAGATTGCTGGCCAGCTGCAAGCAAATCATTAGCTAAGTCTTGGTCATTTGCCATCAGCCCACAATGATGTTTTCCTAGAGCAACAATAACCGCACCTGTTAAAGTCGCTGTATCAATAACCACTTCTGGATCAAACTTGTCGACATAGGTTAGCGCATCGCACAAAATCAGTCGGCCCTCTGCATCTGTATTTAAAATCTCAATAGTTTTTCCTGACATGCTTGTCACCACATCACCGGGTTTTGAGGCGTTATGTGCTGGCATATTTTCAACCGCAGGCACTACAATGGTTAAATTAAGCTTAGGCTTTATCTCGGCAATAGCACGCATTGTGCCTAATACCGAAGCTGCACCACACATATCATATTTCATTTCATCCATACCGGCACCAGGCTTTAATGAAATGCCGCCACTATCAAAAGTCACTCCTTTGCCCACTAGCACAATTGGCTTTGCGTTACCATTGCCTTTGTAGCTTAAGCTAATCAATTTCGCAGGCTCGATTGAACCTTTAGAGACAGACAATAAAGAGCCCATGCCCAATGCTGACATATCAGCCTCTTCTAACACATCACATTCAAGGTTAAACGTGCGTGCCATATCTTGCGCCGTTTGTGCCAAATAAGTGGGTGTGCAAATGTTTGAAGGCAAGTCTCCTAAGTGGCGTGTAAGGCTCATACCACTTGCAATAGAGCTGCCTTGCAAAAGCTCACTGGCATCATTGTATGAAGATTGGATGGCAATATTTTCAAGCGTTGCCACTTGCTCTTGTGCACCCACCTGTTGGATTTGATACTCTGCATCTTTTAACACTCGAGCAGAAATTCTATGCCGCCAATTTTCGTCATGCCCTTCAATATTAGCCTGCTCAATCATTGAGCTTTTAGCTTTACTTGAAGTTAGAATTCGGCCTGCTGAAGTCAGTGCTTTAATATAGTTTTTTGCAGTATTTGGCTTTTCGCCTAAGCCTACAACCAGAACTTGCCTTGCCTTAAATCCTTGAACTAAGCTGAGCAATAATACCTCTCCTGCTTTTGATTCAAAGTGGTTTAACTCAATTAATGACTGAATATTAGCATCGTTAAAGGTCGACTCTGAATTGGCAAAAACAACCACCATATCGCCATCAAATTTTTGTATTTGTGTATTGATTAATGAAAATTCCACCTGATATCCTAAATAAAAAATATAATGACGATATTCTACCTAAAAAGGTAAAATTTATTCATTTTTCCCATATATTTTTATCATGATTAAATCCTTATTTCTAACATTTATTCTTTTATCTAGCTCGGCATTTGCTACTAAAGATGAAGTAATACAGAAGTTAAATCGCTTCTTCGGTGAAATCAATAAACAAGATATTACCCCCTCTCCCTTCAAAGGGGTTTATGAAGTGATTACCTACAATCCAATTGACTCTATGTTAGTTTCTGAAGATGGGCGCTACTTAATTCAAGGCGATGTTGTTGATTTAAACACTAGAAGTCTTATAGAAAAAAGCACTAAAGTTAAAAACCTAAAATTATCGCTTATTGATTCTATCAACGATGCTGACAAAATTATCTATCCAGCTGAAAATGAAAAATATCAAATTCATGTCTTTACAGACGTAGACTGTCCGTTTTGCAGACGCCTTCACAATAACATGGAGCAAATGAATGAACTGGGAATTACTGTCAAATACTTAGCCTCACCACTGGCTTCATTACACCCTAAAGCCCAAGGAAAAATGCAAAAAATTTGGTGCGCCAAAGATCGCAAGCAGGCTATGGATGATTACAATGACCAAGGCATAGTTGCCAACTCTCCAAACTGCAGCAATCCAGTTGCCAATCAGCTAGCAACCTCTCAGCAACTGGGCGTCACAGGCACGCCTGCGATATTTCTATCAGATGGAACACATTTACCTGGCTACTTACCTGCTGACAAACTCCTAGGAAAAATACAAGCCACTCTTGGAAACTAACCATACTCGATTAGTCGCACTAGAGGCAATTTGCTCAGTTGTTTTAGATAAGCGCTCACTATCTTCTATTGTTTATCACCAAGATGATAGCGCACTGACTAAATCTTTAGTATTTGGTACCATTCGCTTTTATCACCAGCTAAACGATATCGTGACTGGCTTACTCAATCATTCCTTGGAAAAAGAAGATTTAGATATTCATTGTCTAATGCTCTTAGGCGCTTACCAAATTCTCTATTCAAAGGTTGCTATTCATGCCAGTATCTATGAAACGGTTAACGTACTCAATGCTCTCGATAAATCTTGGGCCAAGGGTTTGGTAAACGCTATACTCAGACAAATTGATCGTGACCAAGCGTTACTCAAACAGCAAATACATTACTCTCATCCAACTTGGATGGTGAAAAAAATCAAACAAAACTACCCTGATAATTTTGAGCAAATTTTTTCCCAAAATAATATTCAGGCACCTATGACTATTCGCATTCATCCTCAATATAGTCTCAATGAGTATCAACAACGGTTAACTGAATTCGGCACTAATGCAAAAACTGTAAACGTTGCGCCTCAGGCTTTAGTGCTTGAGAAGCCAGTTAGTGTATATGATTTACCCGATTTTGAATCAGGATCCTGTTACGTACAAGATGCTTCTGCTCAACTAGCAGCACATCTATTAGCACCAGCAAGTCAAGAGCGTATTTTGGATGCTTGTAGTGCGCCGGGTGGCAAAACCACACACCTATGCGAGCTGGCGCCTAATGCAAGTGTTGTCGCACTTGATAGTGATTTAGATCGCCTTGACAGAGTTAAGCAAAATATTCAGCGTTTTAAGCTTAATAATGTTGACATTATTCAAGGCAACGCCCAACAGCAAGATTGGTGGGACGGTGAATTATTTGACAAAATCTTACTCGATGCACCGTGTTCAGCCACCGGAGTCATTCGCCGACATCCAGATATAAAACTCCTTAGAAAACCTAAAGATATTGTTAATCTGGTGAAGTTGCAAGCCCAAATATTAGACAACCTTTGGCAAATGCTAAAACCTGGTGGTACTCTGCTATATGCCACCTGCTCTATTTTAAAATCTGAAAATGAGCTGCAGATCAGTCAGTTTATACAAGGCCGTCAAGACGCTGAAGAGGTTAAAATCAATCTAGATTGGGGCATTAAGACAGCTGTTGGCAGACAACAGCTACCAAGTAACGAGTTTGATGGATTTTACTATGCAAAAATTAAAAAAATAATGTAGAATTATTAAGTCTTTACTTTTAAAGATAATTTAATCAAATATATCGGGGGAGAATTATGAAAAAAATATTACTCAGTATTGCTGCATTTTTATTTGTTTTTAATGCGCAAGCGGCTAATCCAAAATACGTCATTCAGGTAAGTACAGATGACGCTAGAACGCAAAAAATTGTTTTAAATAATGCGGCTAATTTACAAAAGCATTATGGTGCAGATAAGGTTGTTGTTGAAATTGTTGCTTACGGTCCAGGTTTAGGTATCTTAACATCAGATAATAAAAATGCTTCTCGAGTTGAGAAAATGGCAATGAATAATATCACTTTTAGCGCTTGTCAAAATACCATGAATGGCATCAAGAAAAAGAAAGGCCAGTTTCCAAAATTAACAGATGGCGTCAGTATCACACCCTCTGGTGTAGTGCGTATTGGTGAATTACAGCAACAAGGCTACTCTTATATTAGACCTTAATCCAAATGTTTTTCATTAAAAAGGCGCTATTAGCGCCTTTTTAATTGTCTGCTTTATTTTTCTAAAGCAATATCTAACACTTCATCAATCCACTTAACTTTGATGACGTTAAGCTTGCTTTTGATCTTATCAG
Organism: Pseudomonadota bacterium; assembly: GCA_022600395.1. Lineage (GTDB taxonomy): Bacteria > Pseudomonadota > Gammaproteobacteria > PS1 > Pseudothioglobaceae > Thioglobus_A. The sequence goes on from JAHZKM010000009.1 coordinate 5,102, forward strand.
GCACTTCAGAAAGCTCGCGCTCGTTATCATCAGGAATGATAACGGTTTTAATGCCGCCACGAAGCGCGGCAAGCATCTTCTCTTTAAGGCCGCCAATTGGGGTGATTTCACCGCGCAAGGTGATTTCGCCAGTCATTGCCACATCTGCCTTGACTTTTCTACCAGTAAGCACTGACACGAGTGCAGTACACATCGCTGCACCAGCACTTGGGCCGTCTTTAGGTGTAGACCCATCAGGAACGTGAATATGAATATCCAATTTTTCCTGAAAATCATCTGCAATATTAAGCTCTTTAGAGCGCGTTCGCATAACACTCATTGCCGCCTGAATAGATTCCTTCATAACATCGCCGAGCTGACCCGTGTAGTTAAGCTTACCCTTGCCTTTATACGCAGTAGCCTCAATAGTAAGTAAATCACCACCAACAGAGGTCCAAGCCAAGCCAGTCACTTCACCAACTTGATTATTCTCTTCAGCCAAACCAAAACGATGTTTTTTAACACCTAAGTACTTTTCTAAATTTTTGTCAGTAATGGTTGCCTTAGTTTTACGCTTCTTTAAAACCACCTCTTTAATAACTTTTCGACAAATGGTACTAATAGTTCTATTAAGTCCACGCACGCCCGCTTCGCGAGTGTAATAGCGAATAATATCCAAAATTGCTGAATCTTTAAAACTTATTTCACTTGACTTAATACCATTACTTTCCATCGCTTGCTTGATCAAATGGCGCTTAGCAATCTGTACTTTTTCATCTTCCGTATAGCCAGATAATTCAATAATTTCCATTCTGTCTAGTAATGGCTGGGGTAAATCAAGCGAATTAGCTGTTGCCACAAACATTACTTGCGAAAGGTCGTAGTCCACTTCTAAATAATGATCATTAAACGTATGATTTTGCTCAGGATCCAATACTTCTAGCATAGCACTTGACGGATCGCCGCGATAGTCATTAGACATTTTTTCAATTTCATCGAGTAAAAATAAAGGATTTTTCACCTTAATTTTTTGCATTTTTTGAATAATTGAGCCTGGCATTGCACCAATATAGGTGCGTCTATGGCCACGAATTTCTGCCTCATCACGAACACCACCTAACGCCATACGAACATATTTACGATTAACCGCTTTAGCAATTGACTCACCCAGAGAAGTCTTACCCACACCTGGAGGGCCTACTAAACACAAAATATTTGCCTTATTATGACTTACTCGTGTTTGCACAGCTAAATGTTCTAAGATCCGCTCTTTAACTTTATCTAAACCATAATGATCATCATCAAGAATTTTTTGTGCCTTTTTTAGATCTTTGTTAATAATAGTTTTTTTCTTCCAAGGCACATCGCATAAATTTTCAATATAGGTGCGAATAATAGAAGCATCTGACGAATTAGACGACATACGAGAAAGTTTTTTAAGCTCGCTTTGCGCCTTCTCTTTAGCAGCTTTAGGCATTTTTGCTTTATTAATGCCAAGCTGCAACTCTTCTATTTCGTTATCATCTTCTGCATTGCCCAACTCTTTTTGAATGGACTTCATTTGCTCATTCAAATAATAATCGCGTTGGTTGGACTCCATTTGCTTGCGCACGCGTGATTGAATTTTATGCTCAGTATCCAGCACTTCAATCTCACTTTGGATAACGGTGAGAATTTTATCAAGTCTTTCCTGGGAATTACTTCCGTCTAATAACGCTTGTTTTTCTGAAACTTTAAGCGATAAATTGGCAATAATTACATCACTAAAACGTTCAACATCGCTTACATCTTTAAGCATTTTTAAAACTTCTTCAGGTACTTTTTTATTAAGCTTGATGTATTTTTCGAAACTTTCAAGCGCTAATCTCATCATTGCCTTTACTTCAGTTTCATTGTCGTTCTTTAAACTTAAATCGCTCAAGCGAACTTCGCTATACTCTTCTAGCTCTACAATAGCCTCAATTTTAGCGCGCTTAACGCCTTCAACAAGAACCTTGATCGTACCATCTGGCAATTTTAACATTTGCAAAATTGTGGCTAGAGTGCCGACCTCATGCAGGTCGTTAAATTGTGGATTTTCAACCTTGTCATCTTTTTGAGTTACCAAAAAAATATATTTATTGCTACCCATTGCTTGAGTAATCGCATTGACTGATGTTTGTCGACCAACAAATAATGGCATGACCGTATGTGGAAATACTACCACATCTCTAAGGGGTAGCAACGGAACACTTTCAAGATTTAAATCGATTTCTTCTACTTCCGACTTTGTTCCCACAATAACTTAACACCTTTCTTGTTTAATAATTTAGATAGATAGTGATGAGTGACGTTAATTTCAAGTATCCACTGACCAAAATCATCCACCTTTTCGTTGTGGATATAACCAATATTGTGAATCTCGCTGCGAATATAAGCACTCTTAACATCTAATTCTATTTTTGCTCGAGTCATCATACCACTGAGTTGCTCTGCTAGCGCCTGATATAGTAAATCAACCCCCTCTCCTGTTTGACTAGAAATCCAAACCCGATTCACACGACCTGCTTCATCACGATCTAAGCGTGGAGCAAAATTTTCCAAACAGTCTATTTTATTCATAACCAAAATTGTTGGAATTTTTCCAGCGCCGATTTCCTCAATGATCTCTTCTACCTGGCTAATTTTTTCAATGTTGTATTCATCAGCTGCATCTACAACATGAAGCAGTACATTAGAACGCTTAGTTTCTTCTAAAGTCGATTTAAAGGCATCAACCAAATCGTGAGGAAGGTCTTGAATAAATCCTACTGTGTCTGCAATAACCGCTTCCCCAGAAGCGGGCAAAATAACGCGCCTAATGGTTGAGTCTAAGGTGGCGAATAATTGATCATGAGCAAAGACTTTGGCATCAGTCAAAGTGTTAAATAAGGTCGATTTTCCTGCATTGGTATATCCTGCCAATGCAATCATAGGCAATTCGTTCTTAGTACGTGATTTACGCCCCAAATCTCTTTGTTTGTGCACTTTTTCTAGACGTTTAACAATGTTTTTGATACGCACAGCAATTAAACGTTTATCAGTTTCTAGCTGAGTCTCGCCAGGACCGCGCATACCAATGCCGCCTTTTTGTCTTTCTAGATGAGTCCAACCGCGAACCAAGCGCGTTGACAAGTGTCTGAGTTGTGCCAATTCCACTTGTAATTTACCCTCAAAAGAGCTCGCTCGAAGTGCAAAAATATCCAAAATAAGACCTGTGCGGTCCATCACCTGACAGGCCAAGGTTTTTTCTAAGTTACGCTCTTGGGAAGGAGTGAGTTCTGGTGAAAAAATTACCAAATCAAGCTTTAAATCTTGCACCATTTGCGCAATTTCATCCACCTTTCCGGTGCCAATAAAATATTGAGCTAGCGCCGAGTTTCGATTAACTTGAATAGTTTCAATGATATCCAATCCTGACGATTGGGCGAGCTCTTTAAACTCAGATTTAGCATTGTGAACATTGCGAATACTTGGCAGCTCAACATATACCAACAAGGTTCTCTCACCTTGACCTACAGCGTCTTTTTGACGATCAAATAATTCCAATGAAAATTGGCCTAGCTAGCTTTCTTATCTGATTTTTTCTTTTTCTCAGATTTATAAACAATGAGTGGCGCTTTGTCGGTTTCAACTGTGGCCTTATCAATTACAACTTCCGAAACCTTTTTCAAAGAAGGCAACTCAAACATTGTATCTAATAATAAATCTTCTAAGATAGAACGCAAACCTCGAGCACCAGTTTTTCGCTTAATTGCGAGCTTAGCGATTGCCTGTAACGAGGCTTTTCTGAATGTTAGTTTAACGGATTCTAATTTAAAAATTTCTTGAAATTGCTTAACCACTGAATTTTTTGGTTGAGTCAAAATCTGTACTAACGCGTCCTCATCTAATTCGCCTAAAGCAGTTTGCACTGGCAAACGACCTACTAATTCTGGGATAAGGCCAAACTTAATAAGATCTTCTGGCTGAATTAAATCAAATAAATCAGTCAGTGTTTTCTTTTCATTGTTGTCTTTGACTGCTGCGGAAAAACCGATGCCTGAGACTTTCTCAACGCGACGATTAATGATAGTATCAAGTCCATCAAATGCACCGCCACAGATAAATAGGATTTTTGATGTATCTACATCGATAGTTTCTTGATTCGGATGCTTGCGTCCGCCTTGTGGCGGAACAGATGCTACTGTACCTTCAATAAGTTTAAGCATAGCTTGTTGCACACCTTCACCAGAAACATCACGAGTAATGGAAGGAGAATCAGAGCGACGAGAGATTTTATCAATTTCATCAATAAAAATAATACCGCGCTCAGCACGTACAGGATCGAAGTCGCATTTTGATAATAGATTTTTAATGACATTCTCAACATCGTCACCCACATAACCTGCCTCAGTCAGCGTAGTGGCGTCAGCTACTGTAAAAGGCACGTCTAAAATACGTGCCAATGTTTGCGCCAGTAGAGTCTTACCAGAGCCTGTTGGGCCAATCATTAAAATATTAGATTTATCAAGCTCTACATCATTAGCAATGTAATCATTTTTTAAGCGCTTGTAATGATTATAAACCGCAACTGATAAAACCTTCTTTGCATGATCTTGGCCAATGACATAGTCATTTAAAAAATCACGTAGTTGTATTGGGGTGTAATTCCAGTCTTGGAATTCTTCACTAACTTCTTTAATCGCTTGCTCTTCGATTAAATCATGGCAAGATTCAATACATTCATTACAAATGTAAACACCAGGCCCTGCAATTAAGCGCTCAACCTCAGATTTTGCCTTGCCGCAAAATGAACAAGAAAGTTCTTTTTTATCGTCTTCCATAATAACTTAACGTTTATCGATAACCTTGTCAATTAGACCATACTTAGCAGAGTCTTCAGCCGACATGAAGTTGTCTCTATCTGTGTCTTTTTGAATTGACTTTAAACTTTGGCCTGTATGCGTTTTTAAGATGGTATTAAGCTTTTCTCTCACCGTTAGAATCTCTTGTGCATGAATATCGATATCACTTGCCTGACCGGAAAATCCACCTAATGGCTGGTGAATCATCATTCTTGCGTTAGGCAGTGCAAAACGCTTATTCTTAGCGCCCGCTGTTAACAACAATGCACCCATAGAAGCCGCTTGACCAATACATAAAGTAGAGACATCAGGCTTAATAAATTGCATAGTGTCGTAAATAGCAAGTCCTGCTGTTACAGAGCCGCCTGGAGAATTGATATACAAGTGAATATCCTTATCAGGATTTTCAGATTCAAGAAATAATAGCTGAGCAACAACAACATTGGCCATGTAATCTTCAACTGGACCAACTAAAAAAATAATGCGCTCCTTTAAAAGACGAGAATAAATATCGTAGGAGCGCTCACCTCGGGCAGATTGTTCTACTACCATAGGGATTTGATTTAAGTTATTAATATCCATTTAAGCTTGCTCAGTAATATCAGTAAATTTCTTTTTAACTATCTTAACTTTAGCGCTTTCTAAAATCTTCTCTTGCACCATCTTTCAACAATCATAAGCTCAACGCTTGATTTTCTTGTGACATCTTCGTTGTAATAATCAACCATTTGTTGAGCATTCTCACCATATGCCTGGGACATCTCTTGAATGCGCGCATCAATTTGCTCCATGCTTGCTTGCATTTGATTGTCGCTGGCAATTTGCCCAACCATCAAACCTAATTTCACACGACGCTCGGCTTCTTCATTAAACACTGATGTTGGCATGTCTGCTTGAGGAGTTTGACCTTGCTGCTGCATGCGTTCTTGCATTTCGGTTAATAAATTTTGCGCTTCACCATCAATACTTCCTTGCGGCACGTCAAATTTATTAGCAGCAGCCAAAGCGTTGAATAATGCATCTTTATTTAACTGCTCAATACGTCCATCAATTTCAGTACGCATTTGCTCTTTCATGCTAACCAGTAAGGCATCCATATCACTCTCACCAAATTTCTTAGCAAACGCTGCATCTAGCTTCGGCTCTTTTGGAGATCCAACTTCGTTAATAGTAATTTTGAATTTAACTGGTTTGCCTGCTAGATGTGTTGCATGATAATCATCAGGGAAACTCACATCAAGATCAACTGATTTACCAGCAGCAACATCAGTCACAGCTTCTTCAAAACCTGGGATCATCGTACCCTTACCAAGTACTAATTTAAAATCTTTAGCTTCGCCACCTTCAAAAGTTTCGCCTTCAATAGTACCAACAAAATCCATTGAGACACGGTCGCCCTCTTTAGATTTACGCTTAACTGTTTTAAACTCAATTAGCTGCTCTTGCAAACCTTTTAACGTTCTTTCTTCATCCGCTTTAGTTATATCAACTTCGATCTGTTCAACCTCTAACTTAGAAAAATCTTCAAGCTTAACTTCTGGGAATACTTCAAACTCAACAGAATAAGAAAAATCGGTATCGCCTTCGGCATCGACTTTAGTAACAGATGGACGAGCCGCCGGTGTTACTTTTGCCTCAGTTAAAGCCTCTACTAATGTTTCATTAACAATTTCATTTACTGCGTCAGATTTAGCATTATCACCGAAACGCTTCTTAACCATTGCAACAGGAACTTTACCTTTTCTAAAGCCGTCAATGCTAACTTGAGAAGCCATGGTCTTTAAGATTTTGTCAACTTTTTCGTTGAAAGTATCAATCGATACGTCTACTGTTAATGATCTCTTTAGACCTTCTAATGTTTCTAGTGAAGTTTTCATGTGCTTTAAATCCGTCTCTTTGTTTATATAAAACGCTCAATTATACCTAAATTGCAGACAATAAAAAAGGCAGTAAAGACTGCCTTTTGATACGCTTATTTGGTATTTTTAATGCAAACCAGCAATATACTGAGCCAAAGCCTCAATCTCTTTATTGGTCAAACTTTTAGCAAATGCCACCATCATTTTTCGGTCATCGTTCATTCTAGCAGGTGCTTTTGCATCTGTTTGCGCATTAATAGCAACTTGACGAAAATCTTTCAACTGCTGAGCTGTGTAAGTAGCATGCTGTGAAGCAAGCGCTGGAAATCCTGCAGATGGAATACCAGCGCCTTGAGGTCCATGACATGCCATACAAGCGGCAATACCTCTAGCTTTATCGCCTCCACGATAAAGTTTTTCACCTAAAGCAATATCGGCTGTTTTACTAGCAACGCCTTGAGTGATCTTTTGCTGAGAGAAATATGCGGATAAATCTTGCATATCTTCCACTGAAAGCCCAGCAACAATGCCTGCCATTAAAGCGTTTTGGCGTTTATTTGATTTAAAATCTTTAAGCTGTTTAAGCAAATACTTCTCGCCTTGTCCTGCTATTTTTGGGAAATTAGGTACCATTGAATTACCATTAGCACCATGACAAGCTACACATGTTGCAGACTTAATCTTGCCCTTGTTTGCGTCGCCTTCGGCAAAAGTGTGCGTAGAAGAAAGCATCAACGCTGTTACAAAAATCAGTACTAATTTATTCATAATGCCTCTTTTTAGAAAAAAATAAGCCGATATTATACGTTAATATCGGCTTATTAAATTTATGAAATGCGTCATTAATAGACGCCGAAAAATTTATTGTGTTGCTAAGTAATCAGCAATCGCTTGTTCTTGACCAGCAGCCATTGGAGCCATAGCATTCATTGTTGCATTTTGGCGAGCGCCTGATTGAAAGTCTTTAAGAGCTTTCACAACATCCAAGTCAGGACGCACTGATTTTGCTAATGATGGATAGGTTGGAATTGCTGATTTGCCGCCCATACCATGACAACCAGAACAACCTAATGCATCATATGGATTTGCATGAACAGACCCCATTGCCAATACTGCTGATGCTACTAATAAAACCTTTTTCATTACTCTCTCCTTGTTTGCTAATAATATAAAATGGTAAGTAGTTCAAATACCACTAATTTTTGATTATACATAATTTCAGTAAATGCGCAAACACTATCATCAAGCCAAATTTCTATTATCTTGTCCTTCTTTAAAAGGCTGTCCACCCGATGAAGGATTTGAAGTTATTTTTGCAGGCAGATCTAATGCAGGCAAGTCTAGCTCAATTAATGCGCTAACTATGCAAAATAAATTAGCTAAGGTTTCTCGCACACCTGGGCGTACTCAACACCTAGTCTTTTTTGAATTAGATGAACATAGACGCCTAGTTGATTTGCCTGGATATGGTTATGCCAAAGTACCCGAACAGGTTAAAAAACAATGGCACCAAGATATGAGCGAGTATTTTGACAAACGTGATTGTTTGCGTGGTGCTGTTTTAGTGATGGATGTTCGTCATCCGCTTAAACCTTTTGACAAAATGATGTTAGATTGGTGTGTGAGCATTAATTTACCTACACAAATTATCCTAACCAAGGCTGATAAGCTCAAAAAAGGCGCAGCAGCCAATACCTATCAACAAGTAAAAAAAACCATTAAAGATCATCCTTACGTTGATGTGCAGTTATTCTCTAGCCTGAAAAAACAAGGTTTAGAAGATTTATGGTCGCGCCTTGATAATTTTTTCGGCTACATTGATTAGATGCACCTTAAGGCTGACCTTAGACATCTTGTTGCAACAGACATTGTTGTGGTCGCCAACAATCGCCAAGTATTAGCTGTTAAATATACATTTAATAAGCAAAAGCCCAACGCTCAACTACCAAATATTTTATCTTGGCAACAATATCTTAAACACTATTGGCAGTCACAACATACACACAGTACACTGCGCCTGATTGACACTATAGAACAAAGATATCTAATCGAATCTTCGCTGAAAAATTTTAAACAAACTCAGCAAATTCAGCTAACCAATGAAGTTATTAAAAATTATGATTACTGTACAAATCACTTAATTAATCTAGATACCTTAAGCCAATCTAAAGTTCAAATTTGCGAGGTTTTTGCTGATTGGATTAAGCACTATCAAAACACTAAGCGCAATCTGAAGCTCCTTGATGCAAATGACTTGCCTAGTCTTTTATTGCAAGATAAAAACACGCTTCAGACGCCCTATATTTACGGTTTCAAAACACTAACGCCACTTCAACAACAGATATTTGAAAAACTAAACTATCAAACTATTGACGCTCAATACACATACAAAACTAAGCATAAATGCTTTGATAATAGTACTAGTGAAATTAAAGCCGCTGCACTTTGGGCCAAGCGTCAACAAGCTAAAGATCCTACCCAATCAATTGTCATTGTTTGTCCACAGCTTAGCGAAATGCAATACCTGCTTAGCTCAACATTTGACCAAATATTCGATGACTTGTTAACCGAAACTGGACAAAAAGCCTACAACATTTCACTAGGCTTGCCTTTATCTCGTTATACACTAGTACAAGATTTACTTAATTTACTTAAACTACAAGAACAGATTAAAGCTGATCATATTCATAGCGTCTTGTTTATTCAAGTTATTACGAGTGTTTATATACAGGGTTATCGTTTGGAACGAAGTGCTCGACATTTGTTGGCTAATCAAGTCTTGGCTTTATCTCAAGAGTACTTCCAACTATATCATATAGAAGGACTTCTTGATCATTGTCCAGTATTGGTTAAAATGCTGCAAAAATCTTCTCCTAACATAACACCTACTCAATTATTAAGCGAACATCTATTAGATTTTAAGACTACATTGAACCGCTGGGGATTTGCAACAGACAGAGCTCTCAGTAGTAGCGAATATCAGCTTTTTAATAAATATCTAACTAGCTCGCTTAAGCTTAACCAACTTGCACATCACCAAAAAAAATGCACAGTGGATATTGCGCTTAAACAATTAGAAACAATTCAGAATCAAACTATTTTCCAAGCACAATCAAGCCATACTCAAATTCAAATTCAAATTATTGGCTCTTTAGAAGCAGAAGGCTTAAGATTTGATCAAGCTTGGGTTATAGGCATGACTCATGATTTCTTACCCGCTAAGCTTAACTCTCCTCGATTTATTAGTACTGACATTGCTATTCGTCACGCCATTACGCATAGTAGTTATGAGCTGATTCAAACTGATGCTCAAAATACATTAAATAACTTATGCTCACTAGCAGATTGTGTCATCTTATCTTATGCTAAATCGCATTTAGAAGTAGAACAACTTCCTTCACCTTTAGTCAGCTTTGACCAAAACAGTATAGCAACTCCAGACAACCAAACCGTTCCTCATAAAACAGAATCTCTCAATGACGACTCGAGCACGCCTTTTACTAAAAGCGATGTCAAGTCTGGTGTTAGCTTGCTCAAAGACCAAATGGCCTGTGCTTTTAAAGGATTTTCTCATCGACTAAATCTAAAGTTTTATGATGAGCCACATGTTGGACTAAATAGGCGTGAACAAGGCAATATTATTCATAATGCCTTGCAATACATCTACCAGACAGTCAACTCAAAAGAAGCACTCTTAAAGTTAACATCTGATGAGCTTGATACACTGATTGATAAAAAAGTTTATGCCGCACTGAAGAGCTATCCTAATTCAGGCTTCAAACGTATTGAAAAAATTAGGCTGAAACAGCTACTGCATAGATTTATCGAAACTGACAAAGCAAGAGAGAATTTTCGCGTACTGGCCACCGAACAAAGTATTCATGTTAATATTGCTGGGCTAAGTTTTAATACTCGTCTTGATCGCCTAGATCAAATGGACAATGACGATCAAATTGTATTCGACTATAAAACAGGTGATCACTCAACTGCTAAATGGTGCTCAACTGATATTGTTGAGCCGCAACTACCTATTTATAGCGTGACCAATAATACTCAAGGCGCTGCTTTTATCGAGCTAAACTCAAACGCGGTTAGCTTTAAAGGCCTCTCTAAAGATCCCGACTCTCTGCCCAAACAATCCACACGTAAAGGCAGTTGTAAAGCGTGGGATGAGCAAGTTGATATTTGGGCGCAACGACTAGATCGAGCCAGTCTTGATTTTCAATCAGGACAAGCGCAAGTTCTGCCTAATGAAAAAGCCTGTGATTACTGTGAGTTTGACTTATTGTGCAGAATTCAAAAATAACTGAATAATTGAGCGCTTTTCATCAGCAATTGCTTGAGCAATATTCACCTTATCTAACACAGCAATATCAATGCTGCTGAGCTGCCTAACAAGCTCAGAGATTGGACTTACATCAATGGCTAATAATTGGTAGATTGCTATCAAATCTGTAAATCGATCTTTACGTCTTAGCGCATCAGTTTTGGCAAAAAAGTCAAAAATTTCATCAACACTGCGCCTCTTGAAAGACTTCACTATTGGATAAAACTGAGCACTAAGTTTAGCTAACTGCTCATAGTGTTTTGGACATTTTAGTCGCTGACAGAGTTGATCAATATCAGCAACCGACTGATGAATTAGCCAGATACAAAATTTCAACTGTGGCCGATGAGTCTTTAAATTATCTAATAACTCAAAATCGTTATGATGATTTATTTGCACTTGCTGTGTCATAGGTGCAAAAACACGCTCATAAGCGCCACATGCAGACAATACTTTAAAAAAAGCAGATGGTGTTTGGTACGACAAAGACTTTTCTAATTCTTTAAAAACACGCTCTGGCGTAAGCGCATCTACTTCACCTGAAACAACCATTGCCTTCATTAATCGATGTGTTTCATGCGCCACTTTAAAACCAAACGGCTTAAAACGAGCAGCAAAGCGTGCCACTCGCAAAATACGTACTGGATCTTCGCTGAAAGCTTCTGAAACATGGCGTAATAAACCATTATTTAAATCTTTTTGGCCATTAAAAGGATCGATTAATTCGCCATTTTTTTCTGCTATAGCGTTAATCGTAAGATCGCGTCGGGACAAATCTTGCTCTAAGGTCACTGCTTTTGACGTGTCAAATTCAAAACCTTTGTATCCAGCACCCACTTTACGCTCAAGCCTGGCCAGTGCATATTCTTCTTGTGTACCTGGATGTAAAAATACTGGAAACTCTTTGCCCACTTGACGATATCCTAAATCTAGCATCTCTTCAGGCGAAGCTCCGACCACTACCCAATCTTTCTCGGTGTGGTCATCTGACAGAGTTAATAAACGATCGCGTACTGCACCGCCAACTAAATAAACTTTCATACTTGTAGGAAGACTTTTATTAATTCTCATATAATACACGAATGAATATAGATAACCTAACACCCGAACAGTTTAGAATTACTCAACAATGTGGCACTGAAGCACCTTTTACTGGTCGATTCGTTAATCACCACGACAATGGCAACTACACCTGTATTTGTTGCGATCAATTATTGTTTTCTTCCAAAACCAAATTTGACTCTGGCACCGGATGGCCTAGCTTTTATGATATTGCTAATGCCGACAGTGTGACGCTAATCACAGACAATACACACAACATGACACGCACCGAGGTTAGGTGTCAAAACTGTGGAGCGCATTTAGGTCATGTTTTTTCAGATGGACCGTCACCTACTGGGCAGCGCTACTGTATTAACTCGGCTTCACTAGGATTTAAAAAAATATAATGCATATTCATATCCTCGGTATCGCAGGTACTTTTATGGGCTCTTTAGCACTAATTGCTAAGCAGCTAGGTCACCAGGTTACCGGCCAAGATCAAGGTGTATATCCGCCCATGAGCACACAACTTGATGAGCAAAAAATTACTTACACTCATAGCTACAAAGCTAGCGATATGCCAAAAGCCGATATTTTTATTATTGGTAACGCTCTATCTCGCGGCAATGAGTGTGTAGAGGATATCCTAAGTAAGCAATATGCCTACACCTCGGGGGCGCAGTGGCTTAGCGAGCAGGTTCTGCATGATAAATGGGTGTTGGCCATCTCTGGCACTCACGGCAAAACAACAACAGCCAGTATGCTAGCTTGGGTTTTAGATTATGCAGGCTATAATCCTAGTTTTTTAATTGGCGGCGTGGTTGAGGATTTTGGGGTTTCGTCTCGACTCACTGATTCAAACTTTTTTGTTATCGAGGCTGACGAATACGACACAGCTTTTTTTGATAAACGCTCAAAATTTGCTCATTACCGCCCTAAAACTTTAGTGATTAACAATCTTGAATTTGATCATGCAGATATCTTTGATTCACTCAAAGACATTCAAAAACAATTCCATCATCTGATTCGTACTGTACCAAAAGAGGGCGTGATTATTCACCCAGAAAATATTCAAGCTATTGATGAGGTGCTTGAACAAGGTCTTTGGTCTGGCGAACAAACATTACCTAATCAGACATTAAACTCCAGCGCTCTTGGCACTTGTTTTAAAGTCGAAAATGCCGCTGTCGACTGGCATCTACTTGGTAAACACAATATGCAAAATGGTCTAAGTGCAATCTACGCTGCACATCATGTTGGCGTACCTATAGACATTGCTTGCGAAGCGCTAAACCAATTTAAGGGTGTGAAGCGTCGCCTAGAGATTAAATATCAAACCGAACACATTACTCTGTATGATGACTTTGCGCATCACCCTAGTGCTATCCAAACCACACTAGCAGGCCTGCGCGATAAGGTGGGTAGTGAAAGTATCGTAGCTATCTTGGAATTACGCTCTAACACCATGAAATCTGGTGTTCATCAACAAAGCTTAGTAGACTCCCTTAAAGAGGCTGATCAAATACTGATACTCAAACCCGAAAATGCTAATTGGGATATTCACACACTGTTTAATAACACCAACTTATTTGATTCAGTCGATGCGATTGTTGATCGACTAAGCCAACTTCGTCAAGGTCATTTTGTGGTGATGTCAAATGGTGGATTTGATGATATTTTTAATAAACTTATAAAACACTTATGAAGCCCATTGCAATAGCCCTTACTGGCGCATCTGGCATGCCATATGCGCTAACTCTACTCAAAGAGTTGGTTAAAACTCAAGACAAAATCTACGTGATGATATCAACCGCAGCCAATACAGTTATTGCCATGGAAACCGACCTCAATCTAGGGTCAGACTCTCGATCTATTGAGAAAAGCTTGTGTCAATATCTAGGCGCTAAAGACGAACAAATCGAAGTCTTTTCTAAAAATCAATGGACTGCGCCTGTTGCCTCAGGCTCAAACCCACCTCGTGCTATGATCGTTTGCCCATGCACCATGAGTACACTATCTGCTATAGCAAATGGTCATGGTGACAACCTGATGCATCGAGCTGCAGATGTAGTCATTAAGGAACAGAAAAAACTAATTTTGGTCCCAAGAGAAACGCCTTACTCAGCTATTCATTTAGAAAATATGCTCAAACTATCGCAATTAGGCGTGGTTATTATGGATGCCAATCCTGCGTTTTATCAAAGCCCAAATAGTATTCAAGATTTGGTTAACTTTGTTGTAGCAAGAATTCTTGACCACCTAGAAGTGCCTCACGATTTACTACCCCCTTGGCAAGGCTAGTGATGATAGCTCTCATAAGTTATACTTTTTCACTTAAAAAACAATAACGCTTAATCCTAAGAAGGCCAAAAATAGTGCAAAGATTTTTTTGAGTTTCTTGCCATCTACTTGATGCGCAATTTTTGCGCCCAATGGGGCAAACACAACACTCATCACGACAATACTCATGAGTGCTTCTACATGAATAAAGCCCAAACTACCACTAATGCTATTCACGTTCCAGCCTGCTAACACAAATCCCAACGCACCCGCAATGGCAATCGGCAGTCCAACCGCCGCCGAGGTGGCGATAGCATTTTTAATATTAACATTGTTGTAGGCTAAAAATGGCGTAGTCATCGTACCGCCACCAATACCTACAATCGCTGAAATAATTCCAATTGTATATCCAGTTACTTGCCATATCCATTGTTTAAGATAGGCTGCATGCTTTGTGCTAGTCAGTCCAAAATACATAATGGCAGCGACCAATAGCTCAAAGAAAGCAAAGAATAATCGCATAAAATCAAAACTCATTAGCTGAGTCAATAGAGCGCCGGAGAATGCCCCAAGTAAAAGCATTGGGGTGAGTTTTTTAAAATAATGCCAATGGATCGCACCATGGCGATGATGCGCTCTAATGCTCGAAATAGAGGTAAAAATAATTGCTGCTAATGCCGTAGCTACAGCACTGTGCATCAAAATAGTTTGATCAATCTGCCCTGCCAGTAAATACAATAATACTGGAACAATAACTAGACCGCCACCAACACCTAAAAGACCCGCAATAAAACCTGAAAACGCACCCAATAAAAGAAACTGGATTATTTCAACCACGCACCCACTGTTTCAATCAGCACTTGGTCTTTATCATTAAAGAAATGATCCGCTCCAACGACTTTTTGTGTATAGCCAGCATTATTTTTTGACGCTTGAGCACGCGCCTTCACACTACTTAACACCGATTCAATATCTTGATCACCATACAAATCTAAAATTGGTAGTGATAATTTTGACAGATAATCTACATTACCACTCGGCATACCTACACCCACAAAACGTTTAAATGGGTGTTGATTATTAGCCAAATAATGCGTAGACATTACACTTCCTAAGCTGTGTGCGATTAAGACATCTGCAACCAAATCCTGTTGGTTCAAATACTCAACTGCCGAGCGAATACGTTGGTCTGCTTGTGGAAAAACCGCCTGATAATCCCCTGAATGAGCAGAATTATCCAACACAGGCATTTGAATAGATAGTGTGTTATAACCTTGAGTGGTCAGTGCAACACGCAGCGGCTGTATGATTTGATGCCAATCTGGATGAACACCCAAGCCATGTACTATGATTGCTGTTTTTTTGGTATCCGATTCACTGGGTGTATAAATACTCATAAATTCATGACTATTGGCTTTTATCCAGACAGCATCGCCATCCATTAATCCATCTTCTATTTGCTCAGCCCAACGTTTTTCTTTGGCATAATCAGGTAAAGTTTGAGCGCCAGCTAAACCACTAATCAATAAGAGTGTTACTAAAAGTTTCATTTTCATCTCCTTAAGAATTTATTTTGGTTATTATAGGTACAAATGGTAACGAAATATTACAAATATTAACAATACAAAAACTAGGTATTTTTAACATAATAAAAAAAGAAGGATTAGGATTTTTTGAAGATATCACTTAAAACTTACCTACATATTCAAAATTTTTGAAAAAAATAGTGTTTAGTAAGAAGTACATTAAATATAAACTAAAGTTCAATTAATATAGCGGCATTACGCATACATTGCCCCAAATGTCGTTCATCGTCTAATATATAAAAAATAAAAGCCGACTAATTTAAGAAGATTAACCAGTTACTAAGATAATTTAGATCGAATCAAAGCAGAAACTGAACCCATGTCAGCTTTACCATCTAACTGCGCTTTTAATAAGCCCATTAACTTACCCATATCTTGCATAGAAGAGGCGCCTGAATCAATAATAGCCTTATCAACTGCGCTGGCTATTTCAGCTTCTGAAAGCTGTGCTGGTCTGTAGGTATTAATAATATCTAACTCAGCCTCTTCAACTGCCACCAAGTCATCACGCTCTGCTTGTTTAAACTGAGCAATTGAATCATTACGCTGTTTGACCATTTTTTGAATAACTGCTAAAACCTCAGCGTCATCAAGCTCAATACGCTCATCCACTTCCCTTTGCTTAATAGCACCCAAAATCATACGCACTGCTTTAACAGCCTGTTTGTCTTTCGCCTTCATGGCTACTTTCATATCGTTGGTAATACGGGCTTTTAATTCTGACATAATTATATTTTTATTTAATTAAAAAAAATGCCGATACAAAGATCGGCATGAGAAGAAAATTTAAACACTTAATGGTAATTATCTTCTTTTAGTACATTCTCTTTCTGTGAACGCGGTTTTTGGCCATCTCTTTATGAGTACGCTTAACTGCTGCCGCTTTCATACGCTTATTAACCCAAGTTTGCTTTTCGAAAAATTCTTTCTTACGCACATCGGTAATAACACCCGCTCTGTCGCACGAACGACGAAAACGTCTAAGGGCAATATCAAATGGTTCGTTTTCTCTTACTTTAATTGAAGGCATATTATTTTTTCCTTATGAATCTGCAGAATCAGCAGTCTTGCTGTCAAAATCAACCAATTGAACAATCGCCATTGGAGCTTTATCACCAGTACGAAAACCAGCTTTTAAAATACGGATGTAACCACCAGGGCGATCTTTATAGAAAGGGCCTAGTTGTGTAAATAATTTAGCAACCATTGCATCATCACGAAGTTTTGCGAATGCATTACGACGATTAGCAACACTATCTGTCTTAGCCTTAGTAATTAATGGCTCAACAACACGACGAAGTTCCTTTGCCTTTGGCAAAGTTGTTTTAATTGTTTCATGATCAAACAAAGAGTTTGCCATGTTTTTAAACATTGCTTTACGGTGAGAAGAGTTACGATTTAGTTGTCTACCTGACTTTCTATGTCTCATGCTATTTCCTTATTCACTCATTAGATCAACTGGTGGCCAA
>JAHZKM010000081.1 GCA_022600395.1 Pseudomonadota bacterium
CAGAAAAAACAAGCACTAAAGGCGGCTTTATCACAAATTGATAAGCAGTTTGGCAAGGGTTCAGTTATGTTTTTGGGTGATGAAAATTCCCAGGTTGATATCGAAGCGGTTTCAACAGGAAGTTTAAGCTTAGATGTAGCGCTTGGTATTGGTGGCCTTCCAAGGGGTCGTGTGATAGAAATCTATGGTCCAGAGTCTTCAGGAAAAACAACCCTAACCCTGCATGTGATTGCCGAGATGCAAAAACTTGGCGGAACTGCTGCTTTTATTGATGCAGAGCATGCACTTGATCCGCAATATGCTAAGCGTTTAGGGGTTAATACTGATGATTTATTAATCTCTCAACCGGACACAGGTGAACAAGCACTCGAAATCACCGATATGTTGGTTAGATCAGGCAGTGTTGATATTGTTGTGGTTGATTCTGTTGCTGCATTGACACCAAAGGCAGAAATTGAAGGGGAGATGGGTGCATCACACATGGGCTTGCAAGCTCGACTTATGTCTCAAGCATTAAGAAAGCTAACCTCAAATATTAAGAAAACCAATACCATGGTTATTTTTATTAATCAGTTGCGTATGAAAATTGGTGTTATGTTTGGTAATCCTGAAACGACTACAGGTGGTAATGCATTAAAATTTTATGCGTCAGTGCGTCTTGATATTCGCCGCATCGGTGCGATTAAAAAGGGCGATGAAATTTTAGGTAATGAAACACGTGTAAAAGTATTAAAAAACAAAGTGGCGCCGCCATTTAAGCAGGCAGAATTTCAAATTCTTTATAACCAAGGTATTTCATTAGAAAGTGAGATTATTGATCTTGGGGTTAAGTTAGGGTTTGTGGAAAAAGCTGGTGCTTGGTATAGTGTTGAAGGTGAAAGAATTGGCCAAGGTAAAGATAACGCTCGTGATTACTTAAAAGAGCATCAAGAATTACGCCAAACTATCGAAGATAAAATTCGCGAAAAGTTGATGAGTAATAGTGACGAGCAAGCCTAGAGAAAAATGTTACGCTAGCGCGATGCGCATGTTGGTTAGGCGCGAGCATTCAACGCTTGAATTAACCAATAAGCTAACAGCAAAAGAGTTTGATCAAGAGGATATTGATGCGGTGATTGCCTCATTAATTCAACAGAATTATCAAAGCGATGAGCGTTTTGCAGCTGATTTTATTCAAATGCGGTTTAATCAAGGCAAAGGACCTATTAAAATCAGTCTAGATTTAAAACAACGCGGTATTGATCGATTTGATATGTCTGAATATGATTTCTATGCGTTAGCATATAAGATTCGTAAGCAAAAGTTTGGCCAAGCTGTACCCAGTGATTTTAAAGAAAAAGCCAAACAACAACGATTTTTACAGTCAAGAGGATTTAGTTTTGAGCACATCAGCCAATCATTTAGAGCCACATAAATTGCTATCCATGCGCTCGCCCTTATATATTAAGTACCCTAATGGCGAAGTGCGAGTGATCGAAAATTTATTCGAACATCCAAACGGCGTTCTGTATTTTGAGTTATTTTGGGAAAAAGACCCTCAATACAGTATCCATATCATTGAAGGCGATATTATGGGTGATGGTCCTTGGAAGGTAGGCGACTGTTCTTTTCATATTTTGGGTTGTAATCACACACACCCGCAAATGTGTGAAATGCATTCTTTTTGGAAGCAAGAATTACTACAAAATCCTGAACAATTTAGAAGTAACGAGATTGTTAAAATTGCTTTAGAAAAAGGCGCCATTGTTCCTAAAGATCATCCAATGAACGATGCGCGCTACTAAGCAAACTAAGGCTTACGACTTCAAAACTCAAGATGTTAAAGTTCTAAAAAAACTTTTGCCATATTTGTTAGCAATGCGTACGCGTGTTATTTTGGCCACGTTATTTTTAATATCAGCCAAGTTGGCTAATGTAGCAGTTCCTGTCGTTTTAAAAGAGATTGTTGATTCGCTAGATCAAACTAATATTGTGTTAGTTTTGCCATTAGGCTTATTATTTGCCTATGGACTATTAAGACTATCCAGCTCCTTGTTTAATGAACTTCGAGATGCTGTTTTTGCCAAGGTGCGCTACCATGCTATGCATTTAATCGCGCTCGGTGTATTTAAGCATTTGCATACGCTAGATTTATCATTTCATTTAGATAGACGTATCGGTGGTATTACTCGAGATATTGACCGCGGCACACAAAGTGTATCTACTTTACTCTCTATTTTTGTTTTTAATATCTTGCCTTCATTTTTTGAAATTTGCCTAGTTATCGGTGTACTTTGGATTAATTATGATGTGTTTTTTGCCGGTATTTCATTGGCTACTGTGGCGTTTTATATTGGCTTGACGCTTGCGATTACTACTTGGCGCATGAAATATCGTTACCAAATGAATGACATGCAGTCTGAGGCTAACACTAACGCGGTTGATAGTTTGATTAACTACGAAACGGTTAAATACTTCAATAGAGAAGAATTTGAAGTCAGTCGCTATCAAGAAACCATGGGTCGATGGGAGGCGGTAGCGACCAAAAGCTTTACCTCTATGACAGCGCTGAATTTTGTTCAAGGGGCAGTGATTGCTATTGGTGTGACTTTGGTTCTAATTTTAGCGGCGCAAGGGGTTGTTGACCAATCGTTAAGTTTGGGTGATATGATTATGATTCAAGCTTTGTTATTGCAGTTGTTTATGCCATTAGGCTCTCTAGGTATTGTTTATCGGCAAATTAAGCATAATTTTATTGATATGAATAATATGTTTAATTTATTAGACCAAAAGCCTATAGTAAGCAGTGCTAAAGACGCACCAGAGCTTAAAGTTGACAAGGCAAAAGTAGAGTTTAGAGCAGTTTCATTTGCCTATCCAGGCAAAGATTTGGTTTTAGACAAGATTAGTTTTGATATTAATCCTGGGCAAAAAGTAGCAGTTGTTGGTGCTTCAGGTGCTGGAAAATCAACCCTTGCGAAGCTATTGTTTAGATTTTATGACACCACATCTGGTGAGATATTGATTGATGGGCAAAACATTAAAAATTTAGATCAGTATTCTGTGCAATCTGCTATAGGTGTTGTGCCACAAGATACCGTTATGTTTAATGAAAGTATTTATTATAATATTGCTTACGGTAAGCAGGATGCAAGCGAAGAACAGGTTAAGGCGGCAGCTAAGCTTGCCTTTATTGATGAATTTATTGACAAACTGCCTGAGCAATACGACACGCTAGTAGGTGAGCGCGGACTGAAATTGTCTGGCGGAGAAAAACAGCGTTTGGCTATTGCTCGAGTACTGTTAAAAAATCCACCTATTTTGATTTTTGACGAGGCGACTTCAGCACTAGACTCCTATTCAGAAAAAATGGTGCAAAAAGCTTTAAACGCCTTAAGTCAACAACATACAACACTGGTCATTGCGCATCGATTATCGACCATAGTTGATGCAGATAATATTATCGTGCTTGGACGCCACGGCATTCAAGAAAGCGGCACTCATCAGCAACTATTAAAAGCTCAAGGTGAATATGCTAAGCTTTGGACGTTGCAAAGTGCGGCCCAACAGACTGGTGACTCTAGTACACATTCTATTGATAAATAATAAATATGAAATTTGAATTAAAAAAAACTTGCAATAAAGCACGCCTTGGGCAAATGATTTTTGAACGTGGAGAGGTGCAAACCCCAGCTTTTATGCCTGTTGGAACGTACGGAACAGTCAAGGCAATGACGCCTGAAGAGGTAAGTAGCCTTGGTGCTCAAATTATTTTAGGTAATACATTTCATTTGGCTATTACACCCGGCACTGATGTTATTGAGGCACATGGTGATTTGCATAATTTTATGCATTGGCAGGGGCCAATTCTGACAGATTCAGGTGGTTTTCAGGTGTTTAGTCTAGGTGCTATGCGCAAGATTAGTGAGCAAGGTGTGGATTTTAGATCGCCAAAAAATGGCGATAAAATTTTTATGGGCCCAGAAGAGTCGATGCAAATTCAGCACAAATTGGGTTCAGATATTGTAATGATTTTCGATGAATGTACGCCTTATCCAGCTAATCAAGCAACTGCTGATCAATCTATGCAATTGTCACTACGCTGGGCGAGACGCTCAAAAGACGAACATGAAAAACTTAACAACAGCAATGCTTTGTTTGGTATCGTGCAAGGTGGCATGCATGAAAATTTACGCCGTGAATCAGCACAAGCGCTTGTTGAGATTGGCTTTGATGGTTATGCAATTGGCGGTTTGAGTGTGGGCGAGCCTAAAGAAGAAATGATTAAGGTATTGGACTACTTACCAAATGAGTTGCCTGAGAGTAAACCTCGTTATTTAATGGGTGTTGGCACACCAAGTGATTTGGTAGAGGCAGTTGAGCGCGGTATCGATATGTTTGATTGTGTGATGCCTACCCGAAATGCTAGAAATGGATATCTATTTACTTCGATTGGTATTGTAAAGATTCGTAACGCCCAATATAAGCTTGATGTAAGTCCGTTAGATGAGCGCTGTGGCTGTTATACGTGTCAACACTATAGCAAATCATACTTACATCATTTGCAGCGAAAAAACGAAATTCTAAGTGCAAGACTAAACACTATTCATAATTTATATTATTATCAAGATTTAATGGCGCAAATGCGCCAAGCAATTAAAGATGATAGTTTTGCTGAATTTAAACAAAATTTTTATCAATTGCAAAATCAAGGCTAATGAATCATAACCTCTTATTTTTTGTTGATGAAGGCGGGTTTGAAGACTTTACACCTTTATTTGTTGAACAAGGTTTTTTAGTAGATTTTGAAGACTCTCAGCGCAAAGCCACTAAGCTTGCTAAGAAGAACATTTACCAAGTATTGGTAGCAGAATTTAGCCATAATCCAGAATTCCGTGACCGAGTGAGTAATATTGAATCCTTGTTGGCAACTTTGGAGGGAAAATCGCCTCAAGCTAAAATTGTAATCTTATATGATGAGATGAACCAGCCTCAATTGGAGCAGCTTAAAATGCGCTATCGTATGGATGCAACACTCAAGTTTCCAATTAACAAAGATTTATTGTGCCAAGCTATTGTTTGATTGTTTATTAAAATAAACATCAAGCACTTGACGTGCTAGAGGTGCTGCTTTTGAGCTACCACTACCGGCGTTTTCAACCACAACAGCAATGGCTATTTTTGGATTTTCAATAGGTGCAAAGCCTGTGAATAAAGCATGATCTCTAAGTTTTTCGGCGAGTTTTTCAGCGATATAAACCTCTTCTGCATCTAGACCAAATACTTGAGCCGTGCCTGTTTTTCCTGCCAGCGTATAGGTAAGCTTTTTGTTTAATCTTCTAGCAGTGCCCTTTGGTGAGTAGATAACTTGTCTCATGCCATCAATCACAGTTTCCCAATTTTTGATATCGCGAATAGGTATTTGTGTACCCATTTCTTTTTTAATAGCTATCATGGATTGTCCAGATGCTTGTGTATTTTTTAATAAGATGGGCTTTAGTAGTTGACCTTTGTTTGCTAGAGCCGCGGTAGCTGTTGCGAGCTGTAAAGGGCTGGAAGTCATAAAGCCTTGACCAATTCCCGTGTTGAGTGTTTCACCTTTATACCAAGGCTCGTTTCGGTTGATTTTTTTCCAAGATTTAGAGGGTAAAATCCCGCCGCGTTCTCCAGGAATATCAATTCCTGTTTTTTGACCAAAATTAAAAAGATTTAGGCCATCGCTTAAGTTATCAATACCCATTTTATGAGCTAAATCATAGAAAAAAACATCATTAGATTGAGCAATAGCATCGGTTACATTAACACGTCCATGGCCATTTCTATCCCAATTATGAAACTTACGTTTAACACCCGGTAGTTGGTAGTAGCCTCGATCAAATACACTGGATTTGTTGTCGATTGTTCCTTGCTCTAAACCTGCAAGCGCCACCATTGGTTTGACTGTAGAGGCAGGTGGGTACAAACCCTGAATAGTTCGATTGAGTTGTGGGATATCCTTTGAAGATTGGAGGGAGTTATAATTTTCATGAGAAATGCCATTAACAAACCAATTAGGATTGTATACGGGCGTGCTTACCAAGGTTAATACTTCGCCATTCCTAGTGTCAATTGCAACAATAGCACCTCGTTTACCCTTAAGTAATGCCTCAGCTTTTTTTTGCATGTCTAAATCTAAGCTTAGGTATAGGTCTTGTCCAGCGATAGCAGGCGTTATAATTTGTGTATCAATGATGCGTCCGCTAACATTACGCTCTACTTGTTTTAGCCCTGTTTGTCCATGCAATAAAGATTCGTATTGCTTTTCAATGCCCACTTTACCTACAAATAAAGTCCCAGAATAGTTTTCTTTATCGTAGAAGGCTTTATCTTTCTTATTCATCCTAGAGACATATCCAAGTGCATGAACACTTGATGTTTCATGAGGATAAACACGATGAAAGTAAGGCTCAATATCAACACCAGGATACTGATTACTAACTAAAAATCTTGCTACCTTTTGTTCGTTTAAATTAAGCTTAATAGGAATGTTGTGAAACTTTTGAAAACGCTTCCTATTTTTGTAATACTGCTGAATATCTGTCTGATCAATAAAACTTGCTTGTTCCAAATTACTTAAAGTTTGACTAATATTTTCTACTTTTTCTGGGGTTAGTGTTAGTTGGTAAGTGAGTTTGTTCGTGGCCAGTATTTGACCGTTTCGATCAAAAATCTTGCCTCGACTTGGGGTGATAGGCAAAAGACGCATCTGATTACCTAAAGACTCCTCTTGATAATATTCATAATCAATAACTTGAAGGTTGTAGATGCGAACTAATAACAGCAAGGTGAGTAAAGAAATGAAAACCAAAGCTATTTTTAGCCGAAATGACAATAGCGTATTTTCTAGCTGAGTGTTGCTAATGTTATCCACAATTACTGGTGTTTACATTTGACTAGAAAAAATTGAACGACTGGCCAAATAAGAGTGCTAGTGATTGGCGCTAAAAGCAAATAATAATTGCCGTTCCAGCCGTGAATGAGCGCATGTGTGAGAAAGAAAAACACTAAGTAAATGCCACTGGCCAAAAATACATAAACTTGCTGAGTGCTAAGATTAGATACATAAAATGATTGCTTTACATTAATAATAAAAAAACTGGCAATGATAAGTGCTAATGCATTTTGCCCAAGAATATCCCCTTGTAAAATATCAAGCAAAATTCCAAGTATTAGCGCGATAAATAAACCGCCTTTGTCTTGAAAATTAACTAACCAATAGATGTAAAGGAGTAGCATCCAAAAAGGTGAGCTGTCTAGAATCTCTGAATTAAAAGGAAGTGCGCTAAGAATAAATGCAAATAGCGTTATTTTTAATAAAAATATATAAGGACGCCGTGTACTCATAAACTGTCCAGAATAATAACAAATTCTAAATCATAAATTTTTTGCATAGGCTCAAGTATGACATGCATAAAAGGTTCATTTTTACGTTGTTCCGCTTGAATCACCCGGCCTACAGGATAGCCGTTTGGAAATTTAGAGCCTAGCGCATTACTGACAAAAATATCATTAATTTTAATATCAGATTCCGGCTCAATAAATTGAACCACTAGCTGATGTTTGTTTTCTGCCAACCCTTGACTTATCCCTTGAATACCATTGCGAACACTTTTGATTGGTATATATTGTGTTGGGTCGCTAACAATTAGAACGCTTGCACTAGTTGGTGTAGTTTGTGTAATTTGTCCAAGTACACCGTTTGCACCTAAAACTACTTGACCAATTTTAAGATTGTTATTACTGCCTTTATTAATAACAATTTGTTTCTTTAGTCGAGATCGACTGACGCTCTCAATACGTGCAATAATAAAACTAGCTTGCTCAAGAGCGTAACTAGATTCGAGCAAGGCATTAAGTTTCTTATTTTCTAGAATTAGTGCATCAGTACGTTGTAGCTTGACTTGAAGTTTTAGCAGTTCATTGGTTAAAGCCTGTTTATCATTAAGGAGTTTCTCTTTTGAGCGGCCCTGCTCATTAATCCAAATATAGAGTTTTTCTGGAAGACTTGCCACCATATAGACAGGTGAAATAATAGTCGAAATACCTTGTCTTAAATTATTTAGATAAGAAAATTTATAATCAAAAATAATCAAAAAAATGGCAATTGTAATTGGGGTAAAAATTTTAAGAAATTGCATCTTCCCCTAGCCTAAATAGAGCGCCGTTTTTATTACTCAGCGGCCAAAAATCCCATATTATGTTTACTAATCATATCTAGTGCAACGCCACCACCGCGTGCAACACATGTTAATGGATCGTCTGCAATACGAACAGGTAAATTGGTTTCTTGATTGATTAACTTATCAAGTCCATCTAGTAAAGCGCCACCACCTGTTAGTACTAAGCCATTTTCAGCAATATCTGAACTTAACTCTGGCGGGGTTTTTTCCAGTGCTGTTCGAACAGAGCTAACGATAGTTTTTAGCGGTTCTTGTAATGCTTCTAGTATTTCCGTATTGGTAATTTCGAAACTAACTGGAATACCTTTGGCAACATCTCTACCTCTAAATTCAATCTTTTTAACCGCATTAGTTTTAAAAGCAGAACCTACCTCTTCTTTAATTTGTTCGGCAGTTGCCGGACCAATAATAATGCCGTGCTCTCGACGCACAAACCTAACAATCGTATCATCAAAAACATCACCACCAACGCGTAAAGAATCAGAATAGACAATACCATTTAGCGACATAATGGCAATTTCAGTAGTACCGCCACCAATATCGATCACCATAGCGCCTGAGGCTTCTTCAATGGCCATACCAGCTCCAAGTGCTGCAGCCATAGGCTCTTCAATTAGGTATACATCGCGAGCACCCGCACCCACAGCACTTTCTTTAATAGCGCGACGTTCTACTTGTGTTGCGCCACAAGGAACACAAATTAGCACTTTGGGACTGGGTGAGAAAAACCCAGAGCGCAATACTTTACGAATAAAATGTTGTAGCATTTTTTCAGTCACTTTAAAATCCGCAATGACACCGTCTTTCATTGGGCGAATTGCCTCAATAGTTCCTGGTGTTCTACCTAGCATGTTTTTAGCATCTTGACCAACCGCAATTACTGTTGCTTCCATTGATCCTCTGTCTTGACGAATGGCAACAACTGAAGGCTCATTTAATACAATTTGACCATCCATATAAATAAGAGTGTTGGCAGTACCTAAATCAATTGAAAGACTTTGTGCTTTGAAAAAATCAAACATAAAAATTCCTGATTAATTGTTAGTAAAATAAAAAGATATAATACTATAAATATTTAGTAAAAATACAACAATCCTCAAGGCGGTAAAAATATGAAAATTCAGCAAGAGCATGTAATTGAGAGCATCTCTAATGCATTGCAATACATTTCTTATTATCATTCGCCTGATTTTATTCAGGCCATGACAAAAGCCTATGAAAAAGAAACTTCTGGTGCCGCTAAAAATGCGATTGCACAAATACTTATTAATTCAAAAATGTCTGCCCTTGGTCAAAGGCCTTTGTGCCAAGATACAGGTATTGTTAATGTATTTGTTGAAGTGGGTATGGAGGTTGCTTGGGAGGCGCAATTGTCTCTAGATGAAATGATTAATGAAGGGGTTAGGCGTGCTTTTACTTTTGAAAAGAATCCATTACGCGCATCAATTGTTAAAGATCCATTGTTTTCAAGAGAAAACACTAAAGATAATACGCCAGCGGTGATTCACTCGAAAGTAGTCAAGGGTAGCCAGCTAAATTTTATTGTTGCTGCTAAAGGGTGTGGATCAGAAAATAAAGCTAAGTTTGCTATTCTCAACCCTTCTGCTAGTGTAGCTGATTGGGTGCTTGAAATGATTCCAACTATGGGCGCAGGTTGGTGTCCGCCAGGAATGATTGGCATTGGTGTGGGTGGTACGGCGGAAAAAGCCATGTTAATGGCTAAAGAAAGCTTAATGGAGACGATTGATATTGCAGATGTCGCTGCGAAGCCTAATCCAGCTAAGCTTGAGAAATTACGTTTAGAGCTTTTAGAAAAAATTAACAATTTAGGTGTTGGTGCTCAAGGTTTAGGTGGGCTGACAACGGTGCTTGATGTTAAAATTAAAGATTACCCAACACATGCTGCCTCTCAAGCAGTTGCCATGATTCCCAATTGTGCAGCTACGCGTCATTTGCATTTTTCCATGGATGGCTCAGGTGTTGCCCAGCTGCCAGCGATTGATATGAGTCTCTATCCTGAGCTAGAAATGGACTATTCAAAATATAAACATATTGATTTAAATACGTTAACACGCCAGCAAATGAACGACTGGAATATTGGCGATACTTTATTATTAACAGGCACGATTATTACTGGTCGTGATGCAGCACATGCACGCCTTAAAAAAATGCTAGATAACGGAGAAGGTCTCCCTAAGGGTGTGAATTTTGATAATAAATTTATTTATTATGTAGGTCCAGTTGATGCAGTGGGCGATGAAGTAATTGGACCTGCAGGGCCAACTACAGCTACTCGTATGGATAGATATACTGATATGATGCTCGATAACACCAATATTTTAGGTATGATCGGCAAAGCTGAGCGCGGCGAACAAACAGTTAAAAGTATTAAAAAACATAAGGCTAGCTATTTGATTGCTGTTGGTGGCGCGGCGTACCTCATTTCTAAATCGATCAAAAAAGCCAAAAAAATTGCCTTTGCAGATATGGGTATGGAAGCTATTTATGAATTTGAGGTTGAAAATATGCCAGTCACGGTTGCGGTTGATAGTCAAGGCGAGAATATTCATGATATTTTTCAAACGATCCATACCATTAAATAGCTTTTCATTTTATAAGCTTGCTTGCAAATTTTGAGCTAGTATAATTATCAGCTGAAGTTGGTCGGATGGTCGCTGGTAAGTTTGCTTATCAGAGGAAAGTCCGGGCTCCATAGAGCAAAGTGCTAGGTAACCCCTAGGTATGGTGACATAATGGAAAGTGCTGCAGAGATTTAGACCGCCTGTTTTTAACAGGTAAGGGTGAGAAGGTGCGGTAAGAGCGCACCGCGCGGAAGGCAACAACCGTGGCAAGGTAAACCCCGCTTGGAGCAAGCTCAAATAGGCTACCATTGATGCGGCTCGCATAAGGTAGCGGGTAGAGTGCTAAAGTATATTGGTGACAATATGCGTAGATGAATGACTATCTATTACAGAACCCGGCTTATAGACTAACTTCACCTCTTTCTTTTGTTTCGTATTTTTATCCCGCTTAAGGGTGGATAGGAAGAATACTTGCGAAATTCTTTACCCCAATACCTTAGATTTTAAAAATACTTGCAAGAGTTGCATCGCTTTTGTTGTAGAATAAAGGCATGAAGGAAATTCAATCAGTGATTTTTATGGTTTTTTTTGGCGTATCAATAGGCGTTAATGCTGAGAGAGCTATTCTTTTTCAAGATAAAACTATTACTATATATACCGATAATACAGTGGTTTACGCCGACGGTAGTGTGCCAGTTTTTAAGCCGTCAAGCACTTGGGTGGAGGAAGATTACTTTACTCAGCAGGAAAAATATTGTGAAGTGGACTCAATTCATAAGGATAAGTTAAAAGATTTGTTAAATTCTTTTAAAAAGTAACAGGGTTATTTTTTCCGAGCAAGTATCGCTCTATCAATATTGTTATAGTCCTTGAAAGTTTGAATATTATTGAATTTTTCTTGTAACAGCTCAACAATTCTTGCTTGTTGATCATGCCCGTGTTCAAGCAGTAAAAATCCATTTCTTTTGAGATAGTCAGGTGCTTGGCTAATAATAATTCGAATATCGTCAAGTCCGTCTTCGCCTGCTATGAGTGCGCTAATAGGCTCATATGCCAAATCATCAAGATACACATCTCCCTGTGCAATATAGGGTGGGTTAGAGATAATTAGATCAAAATCTTGATTGGCGACGGCCTCAAACCAACTGCCTTGTTGAAAGTTAATCTCAGTGGTCGCATTTTGTTGTGCAATATCAAGAGCTGCTTGAGAAAAGTCTGTAGCTGTAACTTGCCAATGAGGATTTTTATCAGCCAAAGTGGCTGCAATAATGCCGCTACCTGTGCCCAAATCTAACAAACGATAATCCTGGTTTTTATCAATAAATAGATCAAGCGCAATATCAATCAGTAGTTCGGTTTCAGGTCTTGGAATTAGCGTATCAGGCGTCACTTTAAAATCTAAATGATAAAAGCCACGGTTACCACTTAAATACGCAAAAGGCATGCCTTTCTGTCTTTTTAGAATCAAGTCTTCCAATTGAGATTTTTCATCAGAACTTAGTAAATAATCATGGTTTGAAATAAGCTCAGCACTACTTTTTTCCAGCACCAAAGACAAAAGTGGTGCGATATCAATCGCACCACTTTTAAGGTAGTCTTGGATGGTTCTCAAAGTTTATAGCTTGACAGTTGTTAAACCTAAAGATTTCCAATTTTGCATACCACCACGGAAATACTTAATCTTTGCTGCTGGATAGCCATAGCTTAGTAAAGCTTTAATAGCCGTAGGCGTTTGCCCACACCATATGCCATTACAGTACATAACTAAAGTTTTGGCATAGGTAAAGTCAAATACGTCGTCCACTTGAACACCGAGCTGATCTTCCATAATCTCTAGCGCCTTATCTTTTTTCTTGAATTTGGTATATGGGATATTAATTGCAGTTGGTATGCCGCCTGAAATAGTTACCCAATTTGGTGTACGCGTATCAATTACCATAATTGACTCATCACCCGCTGATTTTTTCTTAACGTAATTAATCATATCAAGTTCACCAATAGTCTCAACCAAGTGTGGTGCAAAAGGTTTCATGGGTTGGATTTTTCCACGAGCGGTCTTTAGATAGAAATCAGAAATTTTATTTTCATGATCTTGATTGCGCTGAAGTTCCACAGTTTTTCCATGGTGTGTAACCTCAATCGAAACTACACCCGGGGATATAAATACTTGCTTAGTCTTTTCACCTTCGGCATGTGCTATAAAAGGTAGTGTACTGATTAATAAAATAGCTAATTTATTCATTTTTTCTCCTCTTTTTTAAACTTTTTTTAAATCAAAATAATTTTTAACAGCAACAATCAATCCAAGACCAATAAAAGCACCTGGTGGCAAAACTGCCAACAAAGTACCTTGATAATCTTCAAACACAGTAATACTAAGATTTTCGCCCAAAGTACCAAGTATCAAACTAGATTGATCAAATAAAGTGCCAGCGCCAATTAGCTCGCGCATAGCGCCCAAAATAACTAGAATAATAGAAAAACCCACACCCATCATTAGTCCATCAAGTGCTGATTTATCCCAGCTATTTTTACTAGCATAAGATTCTGCTCTAGCCAAAATGGCGCAATTCGTTACAATTAGTGGTACAAAAATACCTAAAATTAAATACAAATTATAAAAATAGGATTGCATAATTAGCTCAACAATTGTCACAAATGAGGCGATTAATAAGACAAAAATAGGGATACGCACTTCTTTACGAATCTGATTTCTAAAGATTGAAACTGTTATGTTTGAAGCTACCAAAACAAAAGTTGTTGCCAGCCCTAAACCAATTGCATTAACGATGTTATTAGTCACTGCTAAAAGCGGACACAAACCCAACAAAGCGACCAAAGCCTGGTTGTTGGTCCACAGGCCGTTTTTAGCAATTTTAATATAATCGTTCATAAGCTTTAATTATATCAACAACTATCCATTGGAAAACAGCTTAAATATTGATACTAAAAAATTAGCAAATTTTGAAAACGCTTAGATTTGGTTTAGAAAAAAAATCAAATTGTTAGCGTTAAATAAAAAAAAGGAGGCAAGTGCCTCCCTTTTTTTAGTTATTTGTTAATATTTAAGAGAATACAATTTCATTATTTTTAACGTCTGCCTTAATAGTAGACCCTGGTAAAAAATCACCTGCTAGTATTTTCTGCGACAGTGGATTTTCTAATAGTTTTTGAATGGTACGTTTAAGTGGTCGCGCACCAAACACAGGATCGTAGCCTTTATCAACAATCATGTTCATTGCCTTGCTAGACAACTCTAGCTTAAGATCAAGATCAGCCAATCTTTTTGATAAAATTCCAACTTGTATGTTTGCAATACCGGCAATTTGATCTTTGCCAAGACTGTTAAACGTAACGATTTCATCAATACGGTTAACAAACTCAGGTCTAAAGTGCTCGCCAACTAGTTTGATTAGCTCAGCGGATACGTCTTTACCTGGATTTTCTTGAATCAAATGCGAGCCAAGGTTTGAGGTCATAACAATTACAGTGTTTTTAAAATCAACTGTGCGTCCTTGGCCGTCGGTTAAACGTCCGTCATCTAATACCTGTAGTAGAATGTTAAACACATCAGGATGAGCTTTCTCTACTTCATCTAGTAAGATGATTGAATATGGCTTGCGACGCACGGCTTCGGTTAATACACCGCCTTGCTCATAACCCACATAGCCAGGAGGTGCGCCAATTAGACGAGAAACCGAGTGTTTTTCCATAAACTCACTCATATCTACACGCACAATAGCTTGCTCTGTGTCAAATAAAAAGTCTGCTAAAGCCTTAGTAAGCTCAGTTTTACCTACGCCTGTAGGCCCCATAAACATGAACGAGCCATCAGGACGATTAGGGTCAGATAAGCCTGCACGAGAACGACGCACCGCATCAGCAATTACTTTAATCGCTTTGTCTTGGCCTACTAGGCGTTTGTGAATAATGTCTTCCATTTGCAAAAGTTTATCTTTCTCTCCTTCCATCATTTTATCCACAGGAATGCCTGTCCAACGGGCCACAACATGTGCGATTTCATCTTCAGTTACTTTGTTTCTAAGTAGGGTCATTTCCTGTGTGTCGGCATTTTCTGCTTGCGTGATTTTTTGCTCTAGTTCGGGAATAACACCATATTGCAATTCACTCATTTTTGCCAAATCGTTACTTCGATGAGCATTTTCCAAATCAGTTTTGGCTTGTTCTAGCTCTTCTTTTAGATGATGAGCGCCTTGGACAACTAATTTCTCTTTTTTCCAAATTTCTTCGAAATCTGCATATTCCTTTTCTAGATTATTAATGACAGACTCTAATTCTTTAAGGCGCTCTTTAGAGGATTTATCTTTTTCCTTCTTTAGGGCCATACGCTCAATTTTCAATTGCACTAATTTGCGATCGAGTTTGTCCATAGACTCTGGCTTTGAATCAATCTCCATGCGAATTTGCGAGGCAGCTTCATCGATTAAATCAATGGCTTTGTCAGGTAATTGTCTATCGGTGATATAGCGATTTGAGTAGGTGACTGCTGCAATAATTGCAGGATCAGTAATTTCAACACCATGGTGAACTTCGTATTTTTCCTTAAGTCCGCGCAAAATTGCCACTGTATCTTCTTCTGAAGGCTCGTCCACCAACACTTTTTGAAATCGACGTTCCATGGCGGAATCTTTTTCAATATATTCCCTGTATTCATTTAGAGTGGTAGCACCCATACAGTGAAGGTCACCACGAGCAAGAGCAGGTTTGAGCATATTGCCAGCATCCATAGACCCTTCGCCTTTTCCTGCGCCCATCATGGTGTGTAACTCATCGATAAATAATATCACTTGGCCATTTTCTGACTCAAGGTCTTTTAGAACGGCTTTCATTCTTTCTTCAAATTCACCTTTATATTTAGCACCCGCCACTAACAAAGCCATATCTAATGATAATAGGCGTTTGCCTTTAATGCCTTCAGGCACTTCGTTGTTGATAATGCGTTGCGCCAAACCTTCAGCAATGGCTGTTTTGCCAACGCCTGGCTCACCAATAAGAACCGGGTTGTTTTTAGTACGACGTTGTAATACTTGAATCGCGCGGCGAATTTCCCCGTCACGACCAATGACAGGATCAAGTTTGCCTTGTTTGGCAAGTTCAGTGAGATCTTGGGTGTATTTGTTTAAAGCATCTCGTTGTGTTTCAGCATTTTGTTCGTTCACGTTTTGTCCTCCTCTAAGAGTATCAATGGCTTTAGTTAGTATGTTTTTATTAACGCCAGCATCTTTTAATAGTTTGGTTGTTGCGTCTGATCCTTGAATAATAGCCAATAAAAACAATTCAGTTGATACATAAGCATCGCCTTTTTCAGTGGCTAGTTTTTCAGTGGCTGTAAGCAGGCGGAGTAAGTTTTGGGAAATGCCTATATCTGTATTAGGATTATTAACAACAGCTAGATTTTGTATCTCATGTTCAACTCGACTCTTAAGTTTGGCAGTATCTATTTTGATTGAGCTAAGGGCATTGCTAACGCTAGAGCCACTATCAGACAGCATAGCACTAAGTACATGTATCCCTTCAATAGTACTATGATGATTGCTAACTGCAATAGATTGAGCGCCACTCAGGTCTTGTTGAAATTGAGAAGTTAATTTTTCAATATTCATGGGTTTTTTACGGGTTTTTTGTTAAGTTATCTTCTATC
>JAHZKM010000082.1 GCA_022600395.1 Pseudomonadota bacterium
AATAAAAAACCCCATATAAACGGGGTTTTTAAGAAGACCAGATAAAAGGCTAGAAGGGAATGTCGTCATCAAAACCGTTGTCAACAGGTGTAATTGGTTCTTGCGTAGGTGTTTGAGCACGAGAAGCATTTGGAGCGGCTTGTTGGCCACCTTCTTGAGGTGCACCACTCGCTGATGCACCGTCGCGACGATCAAGCATTTGCAGAGTGCCATTAAAGCCTGAGACCACCACTTCAGTTGTGTAACGATCAGCACCTGATTGATCTTGCCATTTACGTGTTTGCAATTTACCTTCCACATAAACCTTGGAGCCTTTATCTAGATATTGACCAGCAATTTCTGCAAGTTTGCCAAATAAACTAACACGATGCCATTCTGTTTTTTCTTGCTTTTGCCCAGTATTTTTGTCTGTCCAAGACTCGCTTGTTGCTACTGAAAGATTGGCAATTGCATTGCCATTTGATGCAAATTTTACTTCTGGCTTTTGACCTAAGTTACCTACTAAAATTACTTTATTAATGCCTGCCATTGTATTTTCTCCAGTTAGTTTTTAAGATTTTTCGGTGCTCATACTTAGTGCGATTAGCCACCAAATAAGTGCGATAAATGTGGTGAATAAGAATACACTATTTAGACCAAATGTGTGATAAATCAATCCACCAAAAACACCGCCTGCGAATGCTCCTAAAAACTGTGAACTAGCATAAAAGCCCATTGCTAGCCCACGTTTATCGCTACTGGCTGTTTTGGCAATAAGTGAAGGTAGTAGCGCTTCAAGCGCATTAAAGGCGATAAAAAATATAGTTAAAATAATGAAAAATGTAGTGTAATTTAGAGCGGATTGATAAAATAATATTTGACTTAATGCGAGTAAAAAAATGGATAGCAAAAAAATGGTTTTGGTTTTCTGAAACTTGGTAGCAACAATAATCATTGGAACCATACCTAAAAAAGACAATACAATCACGGGTAGATAAATTTGCCAATTATCTTGAATAGATAAAATGTTGTGATCAACTAAAAAAATCGGAATAGCAATAAAAGCACTGGTGAGAATTAAATGAAGTGCAAAAACGCTAAAATCAAGTCTTAGTAGGGCGGGTGTCAGGATGTGTTTAAAGTTTTGAATTGACAATGTGTATTGTTTTGTTGGTTTAGCATGTGGTAGTGTGCTGACAACTAGAAGTGCTACTACTGATAAGAATGCAATTATCCAAAATAGTCCTGAAATACCTAGCTGGTATCCAATCATAGGGCCTAATAATAAGGCCAGCATAAAAGCTACGCCAATTTGAACACCGACAAATGCATTGGCTTTTGGACGCTCTTCTTCCCTGACATAATCAGCTAAAAACGCCATTAAAACTGCCGAAATGGCGCCCGCACCTTGCAGGGCTCTACCGATAACAACTTGATAGATATCATTCGCATTAGCGGCGATGATGCTGCCTATAAAAAAAACAATTAAGCCTAATATTAATAATGGCTTACGACCGTATTTATCCGATAAATAACCAAATGGAATTTGAAAAAATGCTTGTGTTAAACCGTAAGCGCCAATAGCGACACCAATTAATAGCGGAGTGGTGCTAGAGTAGTTGTTAGCATAGAGGGAAAAAATAGGAAAAATCATAAATAATCCCAACATGCGTGTTGCCATGATGAGAGATATTTTGAATGCGAAAGAGCGCTCCAGTTTGGTCATGAGCGGTGTGTGCTAACTAGTCTTCTAATGAGTAGTGTGGCGTGTAAAGGGGGTAGCTTTTCTTTAGTACGCGGCGCGCGTCTTGAGCTAGAATTGGTGTATTGATAATATCGTAGTTGTACGCCATTAAGTGAAGTGCTGCTGGCACAGAGGGGGTATTTGGATACTTTTCAATAATATATTTGCCACGATTAATAGCGGCAATGTTTGCCCCTTTTTTGGTGTAGTAGATAGCAACAAATAATTCATGACGAGACAAGATGTTTCTTAATACCACTAAACGAGTTTTAGCCTCTTCAGTGTATTCTGTTTTTGGAAATTTGTCGATCAATGCTAAGTAATAATTAAATGCATCGCGTACTGAATTAACATCACGCTGAGCATTGTCGGTAATGTAGTCGTCTAAGATAGAGCGAGATTTATCTTCTGAAATAACGCCGCGTAAGTAATAAGCATAAGGCGTAGAGAAGTGATTAGGGTAAAGCTTAATGTAGCTATTTAGGCGTTCAATCGCAGGATCGTAATCTTCACTTTTATAAAGTGCATAAGCAATTTCTAGTTTGGATTGTAGGGCGTATTTCGAGCCAGGGTAAGCCGCCTGAAGCTGTTCAAATAATTCAATAGCCTTGTCCATAGAGCCTGCTGAAACCTGTTCTTTTGCTTGATTAAAGAAGGTTTTTGGCGACCAACCCTTGGTAATTGACTCACGTTTTTTGTCTTCTTCCCAAAGACAACCGCTAAGAAAAAAGATGAACAAAGGCAAGATTAGAATTAGTTTTTTCATGAATTATTGTATCATTTTATTATAAATATGCACATCATTATACTGACGCATAAGTATTATAATGGCAAAACTTAACGCTTGATTTGACTCAAACCATATGTCTAAAAACAACCCAAGAATTTTAATTAGTGATCTGTGCGATGTGCTTGAATTGTACATGCCTAAATCTCAAATTGAGGGAGTCTATCAAGCTTATGTTGTGGCAGCAACTGCACATGATGGGCAATATCGAAAATCAGGCGAGGCTTACGTCTTTCATCCACTTTCTGTAGCTATGATCTTGGCAGAGTTGCAGTTAGATTATTACTGTATTGTGGCCGCATTACTTCACGATTGTATTGAAGATACTAGCGTTACTTATGAAGAAATTCAATATGATTTTGGTTATGAAATAGCGCATATTGTAGAAGGTGTATCTAAACTAACAGGATTGGAATTTCACACTACGGTTGACAAGCAGGCCCAAAACTTCCGAAAATTGTTTTTAGCCATGAGTGATGATATGCGAGTTATGGTTATTAAGCTTGCAGATCGTTTGCATAATATGCGCACTTTGGGCTCTATGCGAAGAGATAAGCAGCTTAGAATTGCTAAAGAGACTGTTGAAATTCATGCGCCTATCGCGAGAAGATTGGGTCTAAATAGTATTAGAGTGGAGCTGGATAACTTATCCTTTGCGATTATCCATCCATTTAGACACAGGGTGCTGGAAAGTCAAATTAAAAAACAATGTGGAAATCGTTCTAAAGTCATTAAACATATCCAGGAACAGTTAAATAATCGCTTAGTGAAAGAAGGTCTGTTAGAAGTTGAAATTAGCGGACGAAGAAAACAACCGTGTAGTATTTATAAAAAAATGAAAAACAAGCGGTTGAAGTTTACACAAGTGCTAGATATGTACGCTTTTCGAGTGATTGTTAAAGATGTTGCTCAGTGTTATCAGGCTCTCGGTATTATTCATAATCTATATAAGCCATTGCCAGGTAAGTTTAAAGATTATATTGCTCTGCCAAAATCAAACGGCTATCAATCACTGCATACGATTTTATTTGGTCCTAACAAAATTTTTATCGAGGTTCAAATTCGTTCTGAAGACATGCACTTTGTTTCTGAATATGGAATTGCTGCGCATTGGCATTATAAAAGCGATTCAGATAATGATTCTGAACTAGCAAGTAATTGGCTAGGCTCATTGCTCGACATTCAACAGAATTCAGGTACTTCGGTTGAATTTATAGAAGAAACTAAAAATGATTTATTTCCATCAGAGGTTTTTGTATTCACTCCAGGTGGCGAAATAATACAACTGCCTTATCGATCAACCGTCCTAGATTTCGCCTACATGGTGCATACTAATATTGGCCACAAAACGTTTAAAGCTAAAATTGATCAAGTGAATGCACCTATTTCAACGCGATTACACTCGGGCCAAACAGTCGAGATTGTTACTAGTGATAAGGCTAAACCTCATCCATCTTGGTTGCAAATGGTAGTAACGGCTAAAGCAAAATCCGCTATTAAGACTTACCTAAAACAACAATCTGCTTCAGAATTGATCCAATTAGGCGAATATCTACTTTCTAATGCGCTAGATTATCTTGCAATTGAAATGGCTAGTATTAGTTCAGAAAAATGGCAAACTAGCTTAGATGATTTAGGGTGTAAATCTCTAGAAGAATTACATTTGCGCATTGGTTTAAGCGAAATCCTGGTTTCCGTAGTGTTAAATAAATTACAAGATGATAATAAAAAGTATTCTATGCAGAATATTAAAATTCATTCAACGCGCGATAAAGCTATTAGCTTTGCTCATTGCTGCTATCCTATTCCTGGTGACAAGGTTTCTGGTATTTTGACTACATCAAAAGGCTTGGTTATGCATCGTTCTGATTGCGCCAATTTGACACGACTTAAAAGTAAACAAGCTCAATGGCTAAGTATTGATTGGCAAAACAATGAGAGTGAAGTTTTTAATGTTAAGATTACAATAGATGTTGATAATCAACGCGGTACGCTTGCCTCTATCGCTAATATGATTTCAAAGTTAGAAAGTAATATTGAGCATATCGAAGTAAAAGAAAAAGACAATTCGGTTAAATCGCTTGATTTAGTGATTTGTGTGATGGATATCCAGCATTTATATGAAATTACAGAAAACTTAAAAACACTTAAATTTATCCTAGATGTGAGCAGAGTTTAGGTTGGCTTCTCCCTGATTAAAATGACACATTAATGTTATCTATTTGTTTAAAATTAAACTAAATTATTTTTTTATTTTTTTTGGTATTTTTATGAATTGGACAGACTCCCTAGATATTGCAATTGCCTTGGATGAGGCGTACCCTGATATAGATCCTTTAACCATTGGATTTGTTGATCTTAGAGACAAGGTGATGGCGTTAGAAGAATTTGAAGATGATGAGGAAAAATCGGGTGAAAAAATTCTTGAGGCCATTCAAATGAACTGGATTGAAGAAAAAGAATGACCAAGCTCCTAGCTACTTTTTTAACGTTATATAGCGCAACTGCTTTTGCTATTTTAGAAGTAACTATTTTAAAAAAATCAGAAGACGCCTTTCCGATTGTTATTTCTCCATTTTTAGTTAAAGGTGATGCTCAACAAGGTGAGTCTATCGCTCATATTATGCGCGACAATTTTAACCGCTCTGGTGAATTTAGCGCCTCTAGCGCTGATTATGTTATCACTAGCCAAGTTGATTTTGATAAGTGGCAGACTAAAAAAGTTGAGGCTATTGTTATTGGCAAACTTGAACAAGTTAGTAAGAAAATTTTTAATGTTGAAATTGAGTTGTTAGATATATATTCGAAAAAAACACTCTATTCTAAAAAGTTTGCAGTACACAATAGTGGTATTCGACGCATTGCTCATTATCTTTCTGACCAAATTTATTTTGCCTTATTAGGTAAAAAAGGTTCGTTTGATACTCGTCTGGCTTACGTAACAGTTACTAATAAGGATCAAGGAAATCGAGAATATCGCTTAGAAATTGCTGATTCAGATGCACAAAATCCGCAAACTATTCTCAGAGCTGCGAGTCCAATTTTATCGCCCGTTTGGTCTCCAGATCAAAACAAAATCGCTTATGTGTCATTTAAAAATGGGCGTTCTGAAGTTTTTAATACAATATCCATTTATGCGCCGAAAAACGCAAAAATTACCTTATTTTGATGGTATTGCCTCATCACCTGCTTGGCACCCCAATGGTGAGAGCATTGTTTTGACATTATCCAAAGAAGGTAACAAAGATATTTACTCCTATCACTTAAAAGAAAAAAAGTTAACTAGGTTAACTAGTGATAGAGGTATTGATACAGAGGCGAGTTTTTCTAATGATGGTGAGCGTATTGTCTTTACCTCTAATCGTTCAGGACAGGTTCAGGTTTATATTAAACATTTAAAAACTGGCAAGATTACTCGGGCAACTTTTGCAGGAAGTTACAATGCAAAAGCAGTATTTTCTCCTGACGGAAAAAGTCTGGCTTTAGTGCATCGAGTAGATAAAGATTATCGTATTGCGTTATTAGATATAGCCACTAAAGATTTAATGGTGATGACGCAAAACAAGTTAGATGAATCGCCTTTTTTTTCACCAAATGGTAGTATGATTATATTTGCAACCAATAAAGATGATTCTGGTGTACTGTCTGTTGTGTCTATTTTAGGCCTGCAAACATTTGAACTGGCGAGCAAAGCTGGCGAAGTTAGAGAGCCAAATTGGTCGCATTATTCTAAATAATATCAGGAGATTTACATGTTAAAAAATATCTTATTAATAATTTCAGTCGTACTACTATCATCCTGTTCATCAACAGTTGAACAGCTTTATCAAAAAGTGGATCCTAGGCCTAGTGTGCCGACAGATCAAGAAAATTTATCCACCACCCAAGAAAGTGTTATTGCACCAGATTCTTCAAGTTTTCGTCCTCAAGAATTTGCAGGAAGTCATTCGCGTTCAGTTGATCAAAACAATTCTGCCAGAATTGCGGTGGCTAAGCTAAAGAATTCAAACACTAAGTTTGTACTTTACTTCTCATACGATGGAAGTGAAATTGACGAATTGGCCACTCAAGAAGTAATTAAGCATGCCAACTTTATGCGCGATAATCCAATGCTTAATTTACGCCTAGAAGGGCATGCAGATGAGCGCGGCACTCGTGAATACAATTTGGCATTGGGTGAAAATCGCGCTTTAGCTGTTAAAGAGATCCTAGGCTTGTATGATTTATCTTCTCGCATTGAAGTGATTAGCTTTGGTGAAGAAAAACCGATTGCCCAATTGCATGATGAGAGTGCTTGGCAACAAAACAGACGTGTTGAATTTATTTATCAATAAAGAATGGTGCGTCGTTTTTTCCTAATTTTTACGTTGACCTTATTTGTTTTTCAGCCTGCTCTTTCAGGTATTGATACAGATAAAGTAATTATGGATCACAATAAGAAAATTAAGCGTCTAGTGCGGGCCAATAAAGCTTTAAAAGGACAAATTGAACAGCTATCGCAACAGCAATTAGAGAGCAATCAAAAAATTACTGAACTGTTTAATCTAATGGAATACAAAAAATCTAGTGCTATAGTTGAAAAAACTATGCTGCGTGTGCGCGAACATAATAAAAAAGCCAAAAATATATATACTAGCGCTCGATCGCTATTAGTTACTGATCAATATGATCAAGCTGTTATTTTATTTAAGCAATATTTAGATGTTTACCCTGAAAGTAATCACGCCTCAGACGCACATTATTGGCTCGCTAAAACCTATTTGGCGCAAGGTCAGTACTCTCTTGCAAAGAATACATTTATAGCCTTTCAACAAAACAGTCCACTGCACCACAAATATGCCAACTCTTTATTTGAATTAGCTAAAGTATATATTGAGCTAAAGCAGACAGCTAAAGCCAAAGATATCCTTGATAATTTTTTGGATAAATTTCCATCACACCGTGTTGCAAGTCTAGCACAACAGCTGCTTGGCAAGATTACGACTAATAAGCCAATCAAAAGCGAGACTGAGCAACTAAATTAATATGAAAATTTTAGAGATTCCAAGTTTTTCTTTGGATGCTTTATGCCATTTAAATGCTCAGCGCTACCCTTTTTTGTTAGAAAGTGTCAGTCATAATGGTAATAATCGCTACTCTATTTTGTTTGCACATCCGCAACAAGAAATAATTTTAAAACGACTGCAAGATTTTGATTTTTTAGATGCTTTATCTTCTCAAATTAAAAATAGTCATTTTCAGCCTTCAGATTTACCCTTTATAGGTGGTTGGTTTGTTTATTTATCCTATGAGTTAGCTGGTCAAATTGAACCTACCTTATTAAAAAATATGCATAACACTAGCGATCTGCCTATTGCTGTAGCGGTTAAAATTCCTTGTGCCGTTGTTTTTGATCACAAATTGTCTAAGACTTACTTATTGGATGAGGATGATGATCAGTCCAGAATAGATCAGGTATTAAGTGACATTGAACAAGCTAAAACAACCGAAGAGTTGTCTAATTTTCTAGGTATATTGAAGTGTGATCCTGGCGATAAATTTTTATCTGGGGTTGAAAAAATTAAAAACTACATTAAAGCGGGCGATGTATTTCAAGTGAACTTATCGCGTGCTTGGTATTATACGCTTAAGAACAATTGCAGTGCGACCCAGCTATATAATGCGCTAAAAAAATCTAATCCAGCGCCATTTTCCGCATTAGCCCAATTTCAAAATTTTAGTATTATCTCTTCATCGCCCGAGCGCTTGTTTAGCGTGGACGGCGATAAGGTTGAAACGCGTCCAATTGCAGGTACACATCCTAGAGGTATCGGTGTGGAGGATGAGCAGCTTAAACAGGATCTAAT
The DNA here is from genome assembly GCA_022600395.1 of Pseudomonadota bacterium. Lineage (GTDB taxonomy): Bacteria > Pseudomonadota > Gammaproteobacteria > PS1 > Pseudothioglobaceae > Thioglobus_A. Next base: position 8,357 of record JAHZKM010000082.1, read on the forward strand.
TAATCATCCAAAAGAGCGCTCAGAGCATATTATGCTTCTTGATTTAGAGCGAAATGATTTGGGCAGGGTATGTGAGTATGGTTCAATTGAAGTTGATGAAGTAATGGCTTTGGAAACTTATCCATATGTACACCATATCGTCTCTAATATTAAAGGAAAATTAAGCCCTTTGACTAGTATCAAGCATTTGGTATCAGCTTTATTTCCAGGAGGCACGATTACAGGGTGTCCTAAAATTCGTTGCATGCAAATTATCTCAGAGCTTGAGCAAGAAGCTCGAGAGGCTTATACAGGATCATTAGGATATATTAGCAATAATGGAAAAATAGATTTTAATATCTTAATTCGTACCTTGATTAAGCAAGAAAAAAACCTAAGTTTTAGAGCGGGCGCAGGCATCGTTTTTGACTCTAATGCACAGCGTGAGTTAGAAGAAACAACTCACAAAGCGCAGGGCATATTGCAAGTTTTTTCAAATAAAAAATAAAAAAGAGTGATTGTGGCAAGCAATTACGGTTGAAACTTGGAAGTCATAGGGTAGCGTCGCTCTTTACCAAAAGCATTTGGACTAATTTTTGGCCCTGGAGCGCTTTGTCTACGCTTGTATTCATTATTGAGCACTAATCGGCTAATACGCTCTACGATTTGCTGGTTAAAGCCTTGTTTGATGATTTCTTTAACAGAAAGTCTTTGCTCAACAAATAACTCTAGAATGGCATCCAGCTCATCATATGGTGGTAAAGAGTCTTGATCAACCTGATCAGGTGCAAGCTCTGCAGAAGGCTCTCGATCGATCACTCGACCAGGAATGATATAAGATTGGGTGTTACGGTATTTTGCCAATCGATAAACCATAGTCTTTGATACATCCTTAAGTGGGGCAAATCCACCAGACATATCGCCATATAAAGTAGCGTAACCAACAGCCATTTCTGACTTGTTGCCCGTAGTTAACACGATTTTTCCAAGTTTATTAGAAATAGCCATTAGCAGGGTGCCACGCACTCGAGCTTGTAGGTTTTCTTCAGTAGTGTCAGTTTGCATGCCACTAAATACGCCACTCAATTGAGTGTTAAAGCTTTCAACCATAGAATGGATGCTAATCTCCTGGTAATCGATATTCATAGCACTAGCTTGAGCTTTAGCATCTTCTAGACTCATGTTGGAGGTGTAAGTGTAAGGCATCATAATCGCTTTAATATTTTCTCCACCAATGGCATCTGCTGCAATAGCAAGCGTTAATGCAGAGTCAATGCCACCAGATAAGCCAATAACTACCCCGTTAAATACGCCATTTTTTTGAATATAATCTTGAGTGGCTAGCACTAACGCATCATAAATCGTTTTTTCAATACTAACAGCTTCTTCTGTATGCTTTTGTGCTGTGGCGAGTGAGGTTGTGGCAGTTTTAAAAAAAGGGAGTTGATGTGTGATTTGCGCTTTGGCATTCATAGCAAATGAGCCACCATCGAAAATAATTTCATCTTGGCCACCTACTAAATTGACATAAACAAAATTTACTTGATTTTCAAGTGCGCGTTTTTTAACTTCCTCAAGGCGTTGCTGATGTTTACCAACATGAAAAGGGGATGCGTTAATACTAATAATACAGTTTATACCGTATCGGGCAGTTTCTTTAACAGTTTGAGCGTTCCAAATATCGGCACAGACAAGTAAGCCAATACGCTGACCTTTGATTGTAAAAACAAATGGCTCGCTACCAGCGCTAAAGTAGCGTTTTTCATCAAAAACACTATAGTTAGGGAGTTGTTGCTTATGATAAATTTGAATTGAGCGTGATTGAATTAAGTAAGCAGCATTGTATAGTTTGCCGTCTTGCTGATGAGGTGCGCCAAAAACAATAGAAATAGCCCCAGGAACGGCATTTTTAATTTTATTAACCGTTTCTTCAACTTGTTGGATAAAGCCAGTTCGAAGTAAAAGATCTTCAGGCAGATAGCCTGTTAATGATAATTCTGGAAAAACCAACAGATCGCTACCTTGTTGGGCGGCCTTTATACTCAAATCAATAATTTGTTGAGTGTTATTAATCAAATCGCCAACAGTAGGGTTAATTTGTGCAATATCAATTTTGATAGACTCAGAGATGTTTGAAAGATTTTCTAGCTGTTCTTGCCAAAATATAGCCTTTGCTTTATCGCCTTTCATTTTTGCATGTTCAAGTTTAGTGTTAGCAACCACTTCAGCAGGATTTATATTCAAAATATCGGCAAATAGCCAAGCATGAGTCTCAGAAAGAGCGGATTTTCCTGATTTGTATTTACTTAAATTAGATTGGTTAATGCCATATTCTTGTGAGATTTTATAGTCGGAAAAGCCAGTCTTTTTGCGTACTTTGGTGAGATAGTCTTTGGTTTTATTAGCCATTTTTTTTTATTGTATTTATACATGTTTTTTTTACCTATTATAGTTATTTTTTACCACCTATGTAATTAAGTTATTTTAGTTAAAAAATACTAGTAGTGGTAAAACCACCATAAATATAATATAACTATATGATTTTTAATTAAATTATTCATTTTAAAAAATAATTAAAAACTAGACTTTACACACAATAAAAATCACGGTATATTGACTTCAAATTGATAAATAAATGAGGAGTTTTTAATGAACAAAATGCATGCACATTTGTTAGCAGAGTCAGAGCTAAAAATTGAAACAGTTAAGATCCAACAGCAGGCTTATTTAGGGGATGCCGAAGCTCAATGTAAATTAGCTGATATTTTTCAAAAGGGACAGGGCGTCACTAGAAATACAGCGCATGCCTTTTTCTGGTATCAAAGAGCAGCTAAGCAGGGTAATTTAGCCGCACAGTTTAATGTTTGGTATGCTTATTTGACGGGTGAAGGAATTCAGGCTAATGAAAAATTAGCAGAAAAATGGTATGCCAGGGCAACACTTAAAAATTGCAGTTCAACAAAATCAATTATTGCACAATTAATTGGCACTACTATTCACTAAACAATGGATTTATTTTTCAGGGAGAAAAAAATGAACTTAGCACTACATACAATCATATATTCATCGGCTGCTATTATTGCGTCATTAAGTGTAGCTTTGATTCATTAGGCCGATGAAAATATCATTCATTGTCAAATCAATTTTTGCTATAACCGCATCTTTATTGATAAGTATAGAACTAGCTTCAGTCTATAGTAGTTACGCCTCTTCAGTTGATCCTAAGAATCTTAGTGTTATTTTTACAATTGTTTTACTACTAGGTCTGGCCTCTATACAGCAAAAAAAACCTAGCTCTTTCTTATAACTTTCCACAAAAAATATTTTTTTTGTATAAACTTTAGAATATGTGGTATTCAATTACTGCATTTTTATTAATCTCAATGAGGGGAAGTTTTATGAATAAATTATTAAAATTGTCAGCTGTATCGTTATTAACGATTGGCGCTATTAGCGCACAAGCAAGCATGTTCCATAGCGATACTTTAAAGGATGTGCAAGCTAAAGATAGTTTAACTTGTGGTGTATCAACAGGTACACCTGGTTTTTCTAGTCCTGATGCAAGTGGTAACTGGTCTGGTATTGATGTTGATGTCTGTCGTGCAGTTGCTGCTGCAACATTAGGCGATGCTAAAAAGGTAAAATTTGTACCATTAACAGCTAAAGAGCGCTTCGTTGCATTGTCATCTGGTGAAATTGATATGCTTTCGCGTAATACAACTTGGACACATACTCGTGATACCTCATTAGGTCTTACGTTTGCAGGTGTAAATTACTACGATGGCCAAGGTTTTATGGTTCAAAAATCATTAGGCGTCAATAGCGTAAAAGATTTAAATGGTGCATCATTTTGTATTCAGGCAGGAACAACAACCGAGCTTAATTTAGCAGATTACTTCCGTTCAAATAATATGGAATTTAAAGCAGTTACTTATGATACATCTGCACAAACTAAAGGTGGTTTTGAAGCAGGTCGTTGTGATGCGCTAACATCAGACGTATCCCAGCTTGCTGGTCTTAGGTCAACATTAAAGGACCCTAGCTCCGCTGTAGTTTTAGGTGATGTTATTTCTAAGGAGCCTTTAGGTCCAGTAGTGCGAAAAGATGACAATAATTGGCTTAATATTGTTAGATGGTCGCTTAATGCAATGATTGAGGCAGAGGAGTTAGGTGTTACTTCAGCAACTATTGACAATGCTTCTACTAGTCCTGGTATTCAGAGATTACAAGGAAAATCTGGTACGCTGAATGAAAGCTTAGGTCTTGGCAAAGATTGGTCGCGCAACATTATTGCACAGGTAGGTAACTATGGTGAAGTCTTCGAAAGAAATATCGGCATGTCAACGCCAATCCAGCTTCCACGTGGTGTAAACCAGTTATGGATCAAAGGTGGAATCTTATACGCTCCAGCGTTCAGATAAAGTCTAAAAAAATATAAAATGGCTAACCAAATGGTTGGCCATTTTTTTTATAAAGGTTTTTTATGTTTATAAAACTAAAATCACTGCTATACGATAATGAAGTTCGAGCGATCGCGTTTCAAGTGTTAGCCGTTATTGTTATCGCTTATTTTGCTTATCAAGCTTTTGACAATATGATGCTTAATATTGAGCAAAGAGGTATTAGAAGTGGTTTTGGTTTTCTAAATGATGAAGCTGGTTTTGCTGTTAATGATAATTTCTTTTTGGAATATTCGCCAGCATCAACTAATCTTCAAGCATTTTATGTTGGCATTGTTAACACTCTAGTTGTTGCAATAGCAGGCATATTTTTTGCTTCAATCATTGGCCTTATTATTGGTGTTGCTCGTTTGTCTAGTAATTATTTAATTAGAAAAATGGCTACAATATATATTGAAGTTTTTAGAAATATACCTATATTGCTTCAAATTTTATTCTGGTATTCAATAGCGCTAAACGCCTTTCCATCGCCTAAAAACAGTATTAGCTTCTTTGACAGTATCTTTCTCAATTCAAGAGGGTTGTATTTACCCAAGCCTTTAATGGAGAGCGAATTTTATCTGGTAATTGCAAGTCTTGTTGTTGGTATTATTAGCTATATTTTTATTAAAAAACAGAGTAATAAGAAGCATGATGAAACAGGTGTAGTAACTAATACCACTGCATATTTCTTAGGGTTGGTTCTATTGCTGCCTTTTGCTGTTTACCTAGTGGCTGGTGCACAATTAGAATACCCAGTATTAAAGGGTTTTAATTTTAGGGGTGGTTTAGATTTATCCATTGAATTTTTCGCTCTTACTTTTGCCTTGAGTATTTATACGGCCACTTATATTGCTGAAGCCATTCGCTCAGGAATTGAATCTGTAGATAATGGACAAAAAGAGGCAGCCTCAGCCATGGGTTTGACACAAGCACAATCATTAAGATTGGTCGTATTGCCACAAGCACTAAGAGTAGCTATACCGCCAATTATCAACCAATACTTAAATCTTACCAAGAACTCCTCTTTAGCAGCAGCCGTTGGTTATACCGAGCTAGTGACTATATTCTCAGGTACTGTTTTAAATGTCGTAGGTCAAGCGATCGAGATTATTACATTAACAATGCTAGTGTATTTAACAATATCGCTGGTTATATCATTGATCTTGAATATTTTTAACAAGAAAATGCAAATTAAGGGTAAATAATTATTATGGCAATCTACTCGTTAAAAGAGGCAAAACAACCGCCAAAATCGCAAACTAAGGCCATTCTATGGCTGAAAGATAACTTGTTTTCATCCACGCTGAATGTTTTGCTTACTTTTGTTGCGATATATATCCTTTATTTGCTTCTGCCACCGATTTTAAATTGGACAATTTTTGATGCTAATTTTGATTTGACTGCAGATAATCAATCTTGTGGTCGAGAAGGCGCATGCTGGTCATTTGTTAATGCTAATCTTAAAATGTTTATTTATGGATTCTATCCACAAGAAGAATTATGGCGTGTTAACACCATGTTTGGCCTTATTGCAGCGTTAATTGTACTCGGGTCAATCATTAAAAATTCACAATACAAGGCGCATTATATTATCGGATCTTTTCTAATATATCCTGTTGTTGCCTTCTTTTTACTATATGGTGGATTAGGCTTAGAGATTGTTGAAACTGACAAGTGGGGCGGTCTCACACTGACTGTTGTGGTTGCTGCCGTTGGAATTGTTGCTTCTTTCCCGCTGGGAATCTTATTTGCATTAGGGCGGCAATCTGAAATGCGCGTTGTGAAATTTATCTCGGTGGTATATATCGAGTTTATACGCGGCGTGCCACTTATTACCATTTTGTTTATGGCTTCTGTTGTACTGCCTTTGTTTTTCTCTGCAGGGATGGATATTGATAAACTTCTTAGAGCTTTGATTGGGATAACTTTATTCCAAACAGCCTACATAGCAGAAGTGATTCGTGGCGGCTTACAAGCTATTCCTAGAGGACAATACGAGGCTGCCGATGCTGCAGGTCTTAGCTTTTTACAAAAAACAATGCTAGTTATTTTGCCACAAGCGCTAAAAATTTCTATTCCAAATATTGTTGGCTCATTTATTTCCTTATTTAAAGATACAACCTTGCTATTAATTATTGGCCTGTTCGATATGCTAGCAATTGTGGGTGCGGCGACCAGTAATTCTAATTGGCTAGGAAGAGATACTGAAGGCTATGTATTTGTTGCTATGGTTATTTGGGTGATTTTGTATTCAATGAGTCGTTATTCAAAAAGATTAGAGGTGCGTTTTAGCACTGAACACAAGTAGGTAAAAAAAATGAGTGAATTAACAAATAAAGAAATAGGCGAAAAGGGCTGTTGCGATATTATTGAAATAAAGGGGCTGAATAAATGGTATGGAGACTTCCATGCGCTTAAAGAGGTTAATCTCAACGTTAAAGAGGGTGAGATTATTGTTATTTGCGGCCCTTCTGGTAGTGGCAAGTCAACCTTAATTCGTTGTGTTAATTACCTAGAAAAGTTTCAAGAAGGTTCAATTTTGGTTGACGGAACTGAATTAACGGACGATGTTAAAAAAATTAGACAAGTGCGTTCAGAAGTTGCCATGGTATTTCAGCACTTTAACTTGTTTCCACATTTAAGTATTATTGACAACTTAACACTTGCGCCGATTTGGGTACACAACGAAACTAAGCAAAATGCAAAAGAAAAAGCCTTGAATTTGCTAGATAGAGTGGGCATTAAGGACCAAGCTGAAAAATACCCAAATCAGTTATCTGGCGGACAGCAACAACGTGTTGCTATCGCTAGAGCATTGTGTACAGCGCCGAAAATTATGCTATTTGATGAGCCAACATCAGCACTCGATCCAGAGATGATTTCAGAGGTCTTAGATGTTATGATTGAACTGGCCAAAGAAGGTATTACTATGCTGTGTGTCACTCATGAGATGGGGTTTGCTAAAAAAGTAGCAGATCGCGTCATTTTTATGGATGAAGGGC
>JAHZKM010000083.1 GCA_022600395.1 Pseudomonadota bacterium
AACCATAGCTAGACGTTTACTAGCAATCGCTTCGGAAGATATTGGTAATGCCGATCCTAGAGCGCTTGAAATTTCCTTAAATGCTTGGGATGTGTATGAGCGATTGGGCGATAAAGAGGGGTGCCGTGCTATTGCTCAAGCAGCGGTTTATTGCGCGGTTGCTCCTAAATCTAATGCCCTTTACACAGCCTTTAATCAGGCTATGTCTGAGGCCAAAGAAACAGGCGATTTGCCTGTACCCAAACACCTTTGTAATGCACCAACAGCGCTGATGAGTGATTTAGGCTATGGGCAGGGTTATCGGTATGCTCATGATGAAGAGGGCGGTATTAGCAACGGACAAACCTACTTTCCCGAAGCGCTGGGCGAACAGAGCTATTATCAGCCGAGTGAGCGAGGTTTAGAGATTAAAATTGCAGAAAAGCTTAGAAAAATACGAGGAGAATTATGACCTTATTGCCCACTGTTTTAGCCATTGGTGCAGGCGCTACTATCGGCGCGAGTGTGCGCTATTATCTAACTCAATTTATGCAGGCAACGATGGGTCCTGGATTTCCTTATGGCACGCTTAGTGCTAACATAATTGGATCTTTTTTGGCAGGTGTTCTAGTCGTTGTAGTTATTGAAAAATCGGCCATGCATGAAGCTTATCGATTAATGCTGCTAATTGGTTTGACAGGCTCTTTGACAACGATGTCAACACTGTCTTGGGAGTCGGTTGAAATGATTAGTTTGGGTCATTATGCCCAGGCAGCACTCAATATTTTATTAAATGTAGTTTTATCGTTAACAGCGGCAGGTGCTGGTGTGGCCCTGAGCAGATACTTTTTAGCTAATTAAGTTAAGACTGGTCAAGCTGCTGCTCAATGGCGTCAAATAAGTTTGCTGCAATATTGAGATTAAACTGAGTGTCAAGTTCACGAATGCAGGTTGGGCTAGTGACATTGATTTCAGTAATGTAGTCACCAATTACATCTAATCCAACAAACATTAGACCTTTTTCTCTAAGCATGGGCGCGATTTGTTCACACAAATAGCGATCTCTGGCGCTTAATGGCTGTCCAATACCTGTTGCGCCAGCTGCCAAATTACCTTTAAAACTTCCTGCGGCTGGCATGCGTGCCAAGGCATAGTCAATTGGCTTGCCGTTAATGAGCAGGATACGTTTGTCACCTTGGGCAATTTCTGGCAAGAATTCCTGAGCCATCGTGGGAGAGTTGCCTTGATGGGTTAAGTAATCTAGTACTTCGGTTATATTGTCATCGCCCCACGTGAGTTTAAAAATATCTTTACCACCCATGCCGTCTAAAGGCTTAACGATACCAACCCCTTGTTTTTTAATAAACTCTTTAATCTGTTTTGGGTTGCTGCTGACTAATGTTTTAGCAATACAATGTGGAAAGTTTAGTGCAAATAGTTTTTCGTTAGCATCACGTAGGGATTGAGGTTTGTTTACAACTAGTGAGCCGTTTTTTTCCGCTTGTTCTAAAAAGTAAGTGGCATAAATATAATTCATATCAAAAGGTGGATCTTTACGCATTAGAATGACGTCAAAGCTCTCAAGTGAAAGTACTATATCCGCTTCTTTTTTATACCAATTTTGCGTTGTATCAAAGACTTGGGTTTTGGCGCAAGTAGCTAAAACTTTTCCCTCTTGTGCAAATATATCTGGAGTGTCAAAAGTATATATTTCCCAGTGCCGTCTAGTGGCTTCAAGCATCATCGCAAAAGAAGAATCTTTGTAAGGTTTAATGTCTTTGATGTCATCCATCAGGACAGCAATTTTAATTGGTCTCATGATGTTTATTATAGATTATCTGTCGTTTGTTTTTTCAAAGCTTGGTTTAAGCTATTGATAAGTAGAGATAAATTGTGTAGAATAAGCGTTTGAGGAGAGAGAAATGGCATATACAACCCTAACGTTGGAACATCCACAGAGCAAAGAAATCAGGTTTGCGCCTGTTGGCTTCTCGTGGACCGCATTATGCTTGTTCTTTTGTCCAGCAATATATCGACGTGATTGGAAATCTTTTGTGTTGATGTTGCCTTTGTGTGTTCTAACACTCGGTCTGGCAAACATTGTATTTTTCTTTACTTACAACCGACTCTACGTCAAGCATCTGCTTTCGCAAGGTTATAAAATTAAGGTGCATGGTGTTCGTGGTGTTAGTCAGAGTTATTTATAAAAAATAAAAAATAAACTAGACAAATACCTAAGAACAGCATATAATCACGCCACTTTAGTGCGGGGTGGAGCAGTTCGGTAGCTCGTCGGGCTCATAACCCGAAGGTCATAGGTTCAAATCCTGTCCCCGCTACCAAATAAAGTCTTTTTTGATTTTTTTATAGTCATTAGAGCAAGCAAAGACCCCCTTTTTAGGGTGTTTTTGTTATGTAAAAAAACGTAATAAGCGAATAGAAGTGCGTATTTAAATAAAACAGAATAAATGGCAAAAATTACAGAAAAAATTACTAATCTAATTGATCCAGTTGTTAAAGACATGGGTTATGAGTTAGTGGGCGTAGAGTATGTTGCCAGTGGAAAGCATAGTATCTTGCGTATTTTTATTGATACTGAACACGGCATTGGTATTGAAGATTGTGAAAAAGTGTCACACCAATTAAGCGCTGTTTTTGATGTGGAGGACCCGATTGCCGGGCAATATAATCTAGAGGTGTCTTCACCGGGTATTGAAAGACCCTTGTTCCATATTGGACATTATCAGCGTTTTTTGGGTAATGATATCAGCCTGCGTTTAGTTAGGCCAATCGAAGGTCAGCGTAAGTTTAAAGGCGTTATCGGTAGTGTAAGCGAAGTAAACAATACCATTGAGTTAGTAACAGAATTAGGTCCAGTAATGTTGGACATTGATATGATTGAAAAGGCGAACTTGGTCGCTAATTTTTAGGAGAAGAACATGGACGGTAAGGAATTATTTTTGATAGTTGAGGCAATCTCTAATGAAAAAAACATCTCAAAAGAGGATGTTTTTGAGTCATTAGAAGAAGCGCTAGCAGTCGCTACAAAAAAACGTAAAGAGATTGATGCCCATGTAGAAATTGACCGCAAAACTGGAGAATTTCATACCTTTAGACAATGGATGGTTATTGACGATAAAGAAAATTTTGTTGACGATGATGGCACACCATTTGACCCAGAGCTACACATTTATGAAAAAGATGCTAATGGCGTTGCAGTAGACGATTTTGTGCGTGAGCCGATTGAAACTGAAGAGTTTGGTCGTATTGCAGCACAAATCGTTAAGCAGGTCATT
>JAHZKM010000084.1 GCA_022600395.1 Pseudomonadota bacterium
AGTTTTGAATACTGTTGAGCGCTATTTAAAAATTTTCTTACAAGTCACGCTGATTGTTTTTCTGACTTATTTTTTACAGAATACTTTATCGAGTCTTGATTTAATGGATTATGTCGAATTCAATATTACCATTGGATCTAATTTATATCTGCCTCTTGGGTCTTTTATTTTAGTTACTTTACTTTATAGAACCAAGGCTTGGCCGGGCTTGTATTTTATTTGTTTTTTAGCAGGTATTTATTATGAACTTGATGGCTACATTTTATCTTTATTTACATTAATTAATGTATTAGGCCCATTGCTGGCAATCAAAATTATAGAAGGCCTAAATATTGGTTTTTTTAAAAAATTTCCAGATCAATTCCATCTAGGGCAATTATTGCTTTTGTGCATAGTGGCTAGCATAATCAACACCCTTGGAAAATTCTTTGTATATTACTACAATATCGATAATAATGCTGCTATTGAAGATAATAACTCAGTTGATTTTATCGCCAGCTATATATCTGGTGATTTAATGGGATCTATTACCTTTATGTTATTAGCACTAGTTATAGGTAAATCTTTTAAATTAGGAGCGCTCTATATTCGCTAATTTAGACCGCTTGATTCTTAGCAAACATAATTAATTAAAAGACCTACATTTTTAAAATTTTTAGCGCTAAATTTATACAAATAAAATACTCTCCTTTAAAAATTAAATGATATAAAATCATAATTTTTAAAGGAGAGTATTATGAAATATCTACAACTTTTATTTGTATCTATATCTTTATTATCTTTTACTTCTAATGCAGCCTTAAAAACTGAAGAGGTATCTTATCAAAATGATTCAGTCAATATGAAGGGCTTTATTGCTTATGATGACTCAATTTCTGGAAAGCGCCCAGGTGTTATTATTGTTCACGAATGGTGGGGGCATACTGACTACACCAGAGATAGAGCTAAAATGCTTGCTAAATTAGGCTTTACAGCTATTTCTCTTGATATGTATGGCGATGGAAAAACCGCGAATCATCCAAAAGATGCAAAAGGCTTTGCTATGGAAGCTAAACAAAATATGGATGTTGCGCAAGCAAGATTTGAAGCGGGTATGAGTGTTTTGAAAAATCATAGTACCGTCAACCCTGATCAAATCTCAGCATTAGGCTATTGTTTTGGCGGAGGCATTGTTCTTGATATGATTAGAAGAGGCGTTGAGCTTGATCTTGCAGGTGTTTTCCATGGTGGCTTAAAAACTAAAAGCCCTGCTGAACCAGGCAGTCTTTCAGGCACAAAAGTAATGGTTTTTAATGGTGCAGATGATCAATCAATTAAGCTTGAGCATGTTCAAAATTTTATTGGTGAAATGGCTAACGCGAAAGCTGATTTAACAGTTGTCAATTATCCAGATACGGTTCACGCCTTTACTAATCCCGAAGCAACAGATTTGGGCAAAAAATTTAATTTTGGAAATTTAAGATACAATCCAGAAGCTGATCATGACTCTTGGTCAAAATTTACCAACAGCTTGTCTGAACTTTATTAATTGATTTATATCATAAACATCTAGTCAAAAAATCTTCTAGATAATTTAAAAACCACTTAATAGTGGTTTTTTATTGTATAAAACAAAAGTCTTTGTAAATACTAAAATAAAAGCGTGCACTAAAAAAGCCCAATAAAATCGGGCTTTTTTATACTATTTTTTAAAGTTTTACTTTATGTGTCGCTTCGAGTGCTAACGCCAATAATCTTGTAAAGTAGACAAAAATTAACTAAAGCTGTGGCTATCAAAACAATACCGACCCAACCCCACATTGGAAGGTTGCCTGTCGCAGTTGCAATCACCAATGCGATTCCAAAAATAAGTCTCAAAAATTTATCAGTAGTACCAATATTCTTATTCATAACTCTCCATTTTTTTAATTATATATCTACTATACCTAAAATATTTAATCATGTAATATAATTTATTTATTTTTGTACAACTATTAAAAACCTATCTAATCGTTAAAAATATCTTTTAACGTATTTTCGATTTGTGGGTATTTAAAAACGAAACCATGCTCAGATAGTTTAGTAGGCTTGATCGCTAAACTTTTAGTTAGCACTTGAGAGCCTTCTCCAAAAATCAATTTAAGCTGCCACTCAAATGTGGTTAAAAAAAATGCTTTCTTTAATTGATTGGCTAAGGATTGTCCAAATTTTTTCTGAGTAATCAATTGAGGCGAGGTTAAATTAAAGGTGCCCGCTAAATTTTTATCAATGGCGTAATTAAAAGCTGAAACAAGGTCTTTAATATAAACCCATGGAAAACATTGTTTTCCAGATCCGATTGGCCCACCTAAACCCAGTTTGTACATTGGTAGCATTTCTTTAAGGGCGCCTCCCTCTTTACTTAAAACTACACCAAATCTAAATATTAAAGCATCTTCTGATATTTTTCGTGCAAGAGCTTCCCACTCAACTGATAATTGTGAGAGAAAATCATTGCCTGAGTGTAAAAAATCTTCATCTAAAGGTTCTTCACAAAAAGATTCTGGATAGAAGCCTACAGCAGATGCAAAAAAAACTTTTGGTTTCTTTTCGAGTTTGCCAAAAATATTGGCCAAAATTTGATTCGATTTGATTCGACTATCCCAGATCTCTTGCTTATATTTAGAAGTCCATCGTTTTGCAATGGTTGCGCCAGAAAGCTGAATTAAAATATCAGACCATTGAATGCTTGCCAAAAGGTTTTCTTGATCTTGATAAATCGCTCGTCCAAATGTACGCACGTTATGACTGTGCTGAAATTCATTTTTTAATGCTTGGCCAATTAGCCCCGTCCCACCTAAAATTACAATATTCATTGATCGCTCCAATCTTTTGTTTTATCGTAAACAATCCCAGATAAGCATGCTATATGGTCTTCTCGGGTATTTAAAGCAGGTATATATTGATACGACTCGCCACCAGCTTCGATAAAATAATCTTTATTTTCTTCTTCGATTTCTTCAATTGTTTCTAAACAATCTGCTGAAAAACCTGGGCAAATTATTTGGACATTTTTAATATCTTTTTTAGGTAAAGACTTTAAAGTTTCATCAGTATAGTCTCGCATCCACTCTTCTCTTCCAAAACGAGATTGAAAGCTCATTTTATAAGTGCTTGGCTCAACATCTAATTTCTTGGCCAGCAAGTGTGTTGTTTTGCAGCAATGACAAGGATAGCTATCACCGTTGTTAAAATATCTTTTTGGAATTCCATGATAAGACATGAGTAACAAGTCTGGCTTACCATGTTTTGTTTGGAACTCATTAACACTGCTAGCTAAAGCATCAATATAGCGCTGGTCATTATAATAATGACTGATAAATTTTAATTCAGGAACCTTTCTCCAAGTTTTTATTTCATCACTGACCGCATCAAAAGTAGATCCGGTCGTTGCAGACGCATACTGAGGATACAACGGAAGAATCATTAATTTTTCACAACCTGATTTCTCTAAAGCTTGAAGGGCTGATTTAATTGATGGATTGCCATATCGCATTCCTAATTCAACTTGATAAACGTTGGGATATTTTTGCTCTAAATCCTGTTGCAAAAGTTCCTTTTGTTGCTTTGAAATATCAAGCAACGGAGATCCTTCACCAAATTCACCCCAGACTGTCTCATATGCTTGTGCTGATTTTTTTGGTCGAATATTTAAAATAATGACATTTAATATCAGCTTCCAAATCCAACGTGCTGGTGGTGGCTCAACAACTCTGGTATCGGATAAAAACTCTTTAAGATATGTCTTTAAAGAGCCTTTGGTTGGAGAGTCAGGTGTGCCCAAATTAGTAATTAAAATTCCAATTTTTGCTTTACTAGCAGATTCATAAGGGGTGGAACATTTATACATAAGAACTCCTAAATATTAGCCCTTAACGCTAGCTCTTTTGGATAAGGATTAAGATAGTATTGGTTTGACAAATACTCATTTTTAAATCTTCGTTGAAATAAATTGATTAAAGCCATCGGGGTAGATAAAGGCACTTCATAATTTTTATAAGAATCAAAAACTGACAACAATTCTTGCTTCGACTCAAAATCTAGTTGATTTTTGAAATACCCCATTATATGTTGCATAGTGTTAATATGTTTTTTTCTTGTGGCTTGAATCTTCATTATCTTCATAAATTCGGTAAAGTACTCTTGACGCACCTCTTTGATATTCTGACGATTAGCCGATGAAGCAATCTTTCCAAGAATGGATGGATATTGTGAACCTCGAGCCATAATTGAGTATTTGTATGCTGCATGGAATTTAGTTAACTCATGAACTGTGTCATTAATCATAGTAAATCGATAATGCGCATAAACCCTTTCAAAAAAATTTTCTCTTATTTTGCTATCATTTAATCTCCCTTCATCCTCGACCGGGATGTTCGGATTCATCTGCATAAAAATTTTGGCAAATGCTCCAATACCACGATAATCTGGGGTGCTATTAATATCTTGATGAATTGGCACCCTTTCAATGCCACAACTAGGCGATTTAGCTTTAAAAACAAAACCATTTAGTGACTTGGCAAATGATTCGGCGCTTTCTTGAGCAAACGCTTGCATTGCTTTTGTAAAATCAATACTATGATCATCGCGATCGACTAAAAGAATGTCATCTTTAGATTTGTACAGATGTATTGGGGGCCTTGGCGTGCCCATCCCCGCACCAATCTCTGGGCAGGTTGTTACATAATTGAAATACTGTTCAGCTACTTCATGGATAAACTTGTTATTTTTATGTCCGCCATCATAGCGAACTTTGAAGCCCATTAAGCAGGCGCTAATACCTACATTAGGTTTTGTTTGATTATCATTATTCATATCATAAATTATATCTATAAAAAACTTATACAAAAATAAATTTATTGTATAATTTGTATAATTATGAAAACAAAAAAACTATTTCCGATTAGAGAATTTGGCGCCTTAACTGGCGTTAACGCATCAACTTTGAGAGCTTGGGAGAGGCGCTATGGCCTCATTAAACCGGAGCGCACCCCGAAAGGTCATAGACTTTTCAAACAAGAAGATGTTCATCAGGTAAATCGTATTAAACAATTAATTAGCGATGGGCATGGCTTTGCTAATATCAAAAAAATTATAGATTCGCCTGAAGATTCTAGAATTGATTCTAATGTTGAAGACTTATGGGAAGAGCCTATTAGGAAAGCAAAAACTGCCGTATCAGACTTCAGTTATACAAGAGTTGATAGTGTTTTTAATAACATGAGTTCATTGTATCCCATTGAGATGGTGTCTGAAAAGTTCCTTATGCCTCTTCTTGATTATTATTCAGACAATCAAGAACTTGAAGCAGAATCTGGATTCTTTAATAAATGGCTAAAAACTCGCTTGTCAAGTCGATTCCATCACGATAACAGTTTGTCAAATAATTCTAAAAAGGTTATTTTTACTAGCTCTCCTCAGAGTGAAACCAACCTAATGTTAATGAGTAATATGATTATTGCTCAAGATTATCAAGCTTTATTTTTTGGAAGTTTATTGCCGCATAAATATTATCAAGCAGTGATTGAGAAATCTGCCGCTAAGGCGCTCTTTATTATTCTTGAACAACCTTCTAAAGAAGATATTGATCAGCTTGCTAAGACCTTACATGAGATTAATATTCCTGTTTTTGTTTTTGGGAAAATAGACAAAAATATTGAAAATTTACTAGAAGATATTAATGTAATTGTTCTTGGTAATAACAATACAATTGCGGCTAATATTTTCCGTCAACAAATGCGCCATCAATATCATGAATAGCTTAATTTGGTTTAGGAACGATTTACGTATTCAAAATAATTTAGCTCTAAAAAAAGCGATTGAGTCGTCTGATCAGCTTGAAGCGATCTATATTATGCCTAATGATAACGAGTGGTTTATTGGAGAGGCTGCTCAATGGTATTTAAATCAAAGCTTAGGAATTTTAGAAAAAGAGCTAAAAGCGCTTGGAATTAGACTAAATTATTATCGAAATAACGCTTCAGAAATACTAAATAAAAAAATAACTAAAGAAAATATTGAAGCTATTTTTTGTAACCAGTCAAGCAATCCAATTCAGATAAAAATCGATGAAGATGTTCTCAGTCATTTACCTCAAAATTGCCAGTTAAATTATGTTGGTAGAGACACAATTTTAGATTCAGAAACGCTACACACCAAAACGGGCACTTATTACAAAATTTATACACCTTTTTTGAATAAATTTAACCAAGTAATCACCCAAAACAAACTTGAGCAACAATTGTGTCAAATTACAAAAAAACAATATTTTAATCTTTCTGAAAGAACGACTTATTTACAAGATTTACAACTACTTCCAAAAAATAAATGGTATTTAAAATTTGAAAAATATTGGGAGCCTGGAGAGAAAAACGCTCAAAAAAATATTGGTCAGTTTATCCAAAACCATTTACATGAATACGATAAATTAAGAGATTATGTATCTGAAGATGCTACAGCTAAAATATCTGCAGCTATTAACTTTGGTGAGATTTCTACTGCTGATTTATACCAAACATTAGATCAGGTTTTGCTCACTTCAAACGCTTCATGTGAACTTGGTATTCATACTTTTATGAAGCAAATAATATGGAGAGAGTTTGCCAAATATAGTTTGTATCATTTTCCAGATGCTTATTTAAAATCTGTCTATCAATACTGTGATAATGAGGTTCTTTGGAATGGTGATGATATTTTACTAGAGTTGTGGAAATCCTCTAGAACTGGAATTGATATAATAGATTCTGCAATGCATCAATTATATGAAGAAGGCTGGATGCATAACAGATCAAGAATGGTGGTTGCCTCATTTCTAACTAAAAATCTAGGCATACATTGGCTTAAAGGTGCGCGTTGGTTTTGGAATAATTTAGTAGATGGTGATTTAGCGATTAACACTATGGGGTGGCAATGGGTTGCTGGCACTGCACCTTACTCTGCTCAGTTTAACCGTATTTTTAACCCGATAATACAAGAACAAAAATATGATATAAAGAACAAATATATAACTAAATATTTACCGTCACAACCTATATTAAATCAGCCTATTGTTTCAATTTCTGAATCAAGTCGAGCTGCAAAAAAAAGATACATAAAAATAAAACAGGAGAATTACTAATGAAAGCATTATTGCTTGTTGCACATGGAAGTAGAAAAGAATCATCTAACCAGGAGGTTGCCCAATTATCGTCTCAGATGCAACGTCTTGTTAACGAAAAATTTGATTTTGTTAAACATGGATTTTTAGAACTAGCAGAGCCTTCAATTCCTGATGCAATCGATAATTGCTGCCAACAAGGTGCCACTCATATTACCGTCGTTCCGTATTTCTTATCTGCGGGAAGACATGTAACTGAAGACATACCTGAAGAAGTTGAAATTGGGCAAAAAAACAACCCTAATGTAGAAATCACTGTTTCAAGTTATCTAGGTGCACAAGACGAAATTGCCGCTCTACTAGTTGAAGCGGCAGTTTACGCCCAAGGAGGTAGGTAGTAGTGCAACAGCATTATAATTTTCCTGACCAAAAAGGTCATTTTGGAGCATATGGCGGAAATTATTCAGCAGAAACGCTATTTGAGCCGTTAAAATCTTTAGCATTAAACTATGAAGAAGCGTTAAAAGACCCTAACTTCAAAAAAGAATTTACAGAAGATCTGAAGAGTTACGTCGGTAGAGAGACGCCTTTATACCACGCAAAAAACTTAACCAAGTATGCAGGTGGTGCTGAAATCTATCTTAAGCGAGAAGATTTAAATCATACTGGTGCTCATAAAATAAACAATACCATTGGTCAGGCTTTGCTCGCGAAAAGAATGGGGAAAACTCGAATTATTGCCGAAACTGGTGCTGGGCAACATGGTGTTGCCAGTGCAACTGTTGCGGCAAGACTTGGTCTAGAATGTGTTGTCTTTATGGGAGAAGTAGACGTTGAACGACAAGCGCTTAACGTCTATAGAATGAAACTCTTAGGTGCTACGGTTGTGCCTGTCTCATCAGGCTCTAAAACCTTGAAAGATGCATTAAATGAAGCCATGAGAGATTGGGTCACTAATGTTGACAATACTTTTTATATTATTGGAACTGTTGCTGGGCCTCATCCATATCCAATGATGGTGCGTGACTTTCAAAGTGTTATTGGTCAGGAAACTAAGGAGCAATTTTCGCAACAAGTTGGTGGCTTGCCAGATGCGCTTGTAGCATGTGTAGGAGGCGGTTCAAATGCTATTGGATTGTTCCATCCGTTTATTAATGACACTAGCGTTGATATGTATGGTGTAGAAGCTTCGGGTTTAGGCTTAGATACTAACCAGCACTCTGCACCATTAAATAAAGGCAAGCCTGGTGTACTCCATGGCAACAAAACCTATATTGTGTGTGATGAAAATGGGCAAATCGGTTCAACACATTCCATCTCTGCAGGTTTGGATTATCCTGGTGTTGGACCCGAACATTCGTATTTGAAAGATTCTAAAAGAGCGAAATATGTCGCCATTACTGATGAGGAAGCTTTGAATGCTTTCCACAAACTCACTAGAATTGAAGGAATTTTGCCTGCGTTAGAATCTTCTCATGCCATTGCTTATGCTATCAAACTGGCTAAAAAGCTTGGCAAAAACAAAACCATTGTTGTTAACCTTTCAGGCCGAGGCGATAAAGATATTGATACGGTTAGGTCATTAACTGAGGCATCATAAAAAAACATGATTAAAGTTTTTTATGATGGCAAATGTGGGTTATGCTCGAAAGAGATTAGCTACTATCAAAAGATATCTCCAGGTGGAACCTTTGAATGGATCGATATTACCCGCAACAAGAACTTGGCTCTTGAAGAAGGCTTCACTTATGAAAATAGCTTAAAACTATTACATGTTAAAGATGAAAAAAACGAGCTAAAGATTGGCGTGGATGCTTTTATTGTCATTTGGTCAGCGTTACCAAAATTTAAAATACTTGCCAAAATAGCCACCCTTCCAATTGTTAGTTGGATACTTCAAAAAGCTTATATCATTTTTGCAGATTGGCGCTTTAAAAGAATCAAATACTGCAAAAATTAACTTTAATAAGAATCTTAATATTGACACCATCACTCACAGCAGTTTTTTTCATTCATTCAAATATAGCGATAAGTTAAAATAACTTTTTAACGCTTTTTCAAAGAGACAACTTAAGAATTACCTTGGAGTGAGTGTTGAATCATCTTCTATCAATCTCTATTTTTTTAAAATTTACTAAAAATCTCACACCATACTAAGAGAATACTTTATCAAGACTATATATTAAGCACTTGCTTGCTAATAGCATTAATCAAGTAAACTTTCTATTTGAGTAAGTGAGACGGGGAGTTGTAATACGCCATGTACAGGGTAATCTACAGTATCTAAAACGCCGATATATTTGATTTCTTTCTTTTTGGCTAAAACGATCACTTTGGTCTTGGGGGAGTATTTAATTAAACTTACCAGCAGTACTTCCAAGTTAGATTTATAGATGCCACTATAATTTGTACTGTACGCATAAAAAAACTCTACCACAATGAAATCAATAGGGTTTTTTTTGATTAACGTTAAGGCTTTGCGAATACTGTTAACTCTTAATTCTGTAATATTTTTACGCAGGTATAGGTCACTACAATCAGGGAACAATATTGACTCTACAATTGAAATAGCGATTGGGTTAGGCATAATTTTTAAAGATAAAACATATGTTTAACAAAATTTTATTAGATGAAAAATTTGGACTTCGGTCAAGACAAACTTGCTAAAAAGTGAATGTATAGATTATTTGTATTTTTAACAAACCTTGATTAAATATTCTTTCTGATTAAGTAAAAGACGACCGCCACAATAAAACCAAGGATAAATAATTCAAACATCAGCTTAATTGTTGATTGAGTAGCAAGCTACTCCGCCTTTTTGTGAGCCGGCTGCAAACATACAGCGTGTATTTGGATTGTCGGCTGGAACCCACTCATACACACGAATATTCCACCCAGCAGTTTCAACCAAGTATTCAGAAGAAGGCTTAATGGTTTGCGCACCCATAGTAGTCATCTTTTCCCAAAGTCCTGCTTTTGCAGATAAGGATGC
Organism: Pseudomonadota bacterium; assembly: GCA_022600395.1. GTDB lineage: Bacteria > Pseudomonadota > Gammaproteobacteria > PS1 > Pseudothioglobaceae > Thioglobus_A. The sequence goes on from JAHZKM010000084.1 coordinate 10,107, forward strand.
TAAAATTATTAGCGTCAGTAAGGTAAATTTAATCTTCATATTTTTCCTTTATTTTTTCAAATTATCGCATCTTGCGTTGCTTTTTGATGAGTTCATAAGCGCTAATAATCTCTTGGGTTTTTTCCTTAGCGATAGTCATCATCTCCTCTGGCAAACCTTTAGCCACTAATTTATCAGGATGATGCTGAGCTAGTAAACGACGATAGGCACGCTTGACTTCTTTGTCAGTTTGACTTTTCTCAACACCTAATACTTTATAAGCATCGTTAATAGTAAACTTTTCTGCTCTGCCACTACTAGCGGCAAATTGTTGAATTAGACTTTCAAGCTCTTTAAGCGGGAAATGTAATTTTTGTGCAATATATTTAAGCGCATCATGTTCTGTACTATCCAATACGCCATCAGCATAAGTAGCCTGGATTTGAATCTCTAAAAACATACGAACTAAATGAGTACGCCTATGGCTTTCTATGCGAAACTGCTCTAGCACTTCATCCAATTTAAAATCTGCCTGTTTGCCTTGGTTAAACAAATCTTTGGCTACTTTCTGCATATCATCAGCTAACTGCATATGCTGCATAACTTGCTGTGCTAGAAGAATTTCCTCTTTTGAAACTTTACCATCAACCTTGGATAAATAGCCCATAACTGAAAATAGGCTACTAAAAAAAGCCGCTTGAACGCGTTGTTGATCACCCAAATGATAGTCTTTAGAAAACCCGCCAAAATTAGTTTTATTTTTTGAAAAATTTCCCGCAAAAGCAGCGCCAAGTAACGCACCAAGAGGTCCGCCTAAAATAAATCCAAATGCACCACCTAAAACTGTTGTCCACCAACTCATAATATTTATTTAATGTTTGTGAGAGCCTCAATTGTACTTGGTCTAGCTCAAAATAATTGTAATAAAAACTACTTATCTGGTTTTTCTGAAGTTTTTAATTTATTATTTTTAGACTTTTTATTAGACTTATTGCCCCAGAAGTCTTTTTTCTTTTTAGCTTTATTTTCTTGAGAATTGCTGTCTTTGCCGTATCTAGGCTTGTTTCTATTTTTGTCTTTTTTGGGCTTTTTCTTTTTAGGAGGGAGTTGCTTTTTCAAAGACTCTGGTAGATTATGGTCTGGCACAAAATCATCCACCATAATTCGCTCTAGCTTTTTTTGCGTAAGACGCTCAATATCAAATAATTGCTTAACCTCATCTGCACTAACCAACGATATTGCTTCGCCTTTTGAGCCAGCACGCCCTGTTCTACCAATACGGTGGACATAATCTTCTGGCACATGAGGCAAATCAAAATTAACCACGTGTGGCAACTCGGCAATATCAATACCACGTGCGGCAATATCAGTTGCCACTAGTACATTTACCTTGCCATTTTTAAAATCAGCTAAGGCTCGAGTACGCGCACCTTGAGATTTGTTACCGTGAATAGCGCTTGCACTAATGCCTTTTTTGCCCAGCTGTGTAGCGATACGATTAGCGCCATGCTTAGTTCGACTAAATACCAATACCTGGTACCAACCATGGTCTTTAATAAGCTGAGTTAATAGTGCTTGTTTTTTAGACTTATCTACCGGATGAATCCATTGTTTGACAGATTTTACGGTTGAATTGCGAGGAGTGACAGAGATTTCTACAGGATTATTAACCAATGATTTTGCCAACTTTCTAATCTCGTCAGAAAACGTAGCTGAAAACATTAACGTTTGTCTTTTTGCCGGTAAAATTTTTAAAATTCTCTTAATGTCATGAATAAAACCCATATCTAGCATTCTATCAGCTTCATCAAATACAATGATTTCAAGCTCATCAAACTTCACCGCATTTTGAGAATAAAGATCTAATAGACGCCCTGGCGTAGCCACCAAAATATCCACGCCACCACGTAATTTTTGCATTTGCGGATTAATCTTAACACCGCCAAATACAACTGTTGATTTAAGCGGCAATTGCTTACCATACGTGCTCACACTATCTTGCACTTGAGCGGCAAGCTCGCGAGTTGGGGTTAGTATTAATGTGCGAACTTGATTTGATTTAGTTGGCTGGCCTTTGGATAGCAGTTGCAAAATTGGTAGCGTGAATCCAGCTGTTTTACCTGTACCTGTTTGTGCAGCAGCCATCACATCCTTGCCTTCTAAAATTAAAGGGATGGATTTTTCTTGAATGGGAGAAGGAGTATCGTAGCCTTGCTTTTTAACGGCCTCTAAAATAGCATCCGATAAGCCTAATTTTGTAAATCCCATAATATAATTGTATTTAAATGAAGGTGCATATTTTACATTCACTACACCGATTAGTATAAGCTCAATCTATAATGATCTAATGCAGCAAAATCAAGTAATCAAAACCCCATGTGTCAGTATTTGCAAATACAATAAAGCTAATTATTGCATTGGCTGCAAACGCCATAGTAGCGAAATAACTGGTTGGATTAATTATTCAGATGCTGTTAGACAAGCCATTATGCAAGACTTAAAAGATCGGGATATTGATGTTTAGCGTACAGAACCACTCAATCATGTGCCCTTATTGTGGAGAATTCATTGAAATAGAAGTAGATTGTTCTGAGGATGAACAAAGTTATATCGAAGATTGCTCAGTATGTTGTCGACCGATAAATATTGACATATCAATAGACTTTGATCAACAAGTTCAAGTGCAAGTGACTCATGAAAACGAATAAGCTCTAGACCATTTCTTCAGGTGTTCTGGCTTTAATCGTTAGCGCGTGCAACTCTCCAGAATCAATATTTTCACGTACAGTAGCGAGTACCATTTTTTGACGAGCTAGTAAAGACATACCTTCAAAAGCTGATGAAACAACGACTGTTGAACAATTACAGCCATCGCCCTGCATTGTAACTATAGAATCCTTAATGGCTAATTCGATTTTTTTTTGAATTTCGTCTGTTGTCATTTTTCTCGTCCCTGTCTACTTTCTTCATCAATCACATGTCTAATATCATTACCTTTAACAATATAAACAACATATTCACAGATATTTTTTGCATGGTCACCAACTCGCTCGATTGAACGTGCGCACCACATTACCTTAATAGTATCTTCGATATTCTTAATATCTTCCAATAAATAGGTTGTTAAAATACGATTCACATTTATAAATTCAGCATCCACTTCATTATCTAACTCTAACACCTCTAACGCCTTTTCAGCATCTAATCGAGCATAACAATCTAATGCGGCTGAAAGCATTTCTCTGGTATTTTGCACAAGAGATTTAAGAGAATTATAAAACTTCATTGAATGAGAATTAGTGCTTAACTCAGCTGTAAATTTCGCAATTTTTTCACTTTCATCTCCCATTCTTTCAAGATCAGTCACAATCTTAACGACTGCAAAGATATTTCTAAGGTCGCTTGCTGCAGGCTGTCGGAGTGCAATCATGTTAGAGCAATCTTCATCAATAGAAACTTCAAGAGCATTAATCTTATAGTCTTCTTTAGAGGCTTCTCTTGCTAGTTGAACCTTCCCTTTTAGTAAGGCTTTAGTAGCATCATTAAAACTATCTTCAACTAGGCCACCCATATTTAAAACTTTGGCTCGTAATTGCTCTAACTCATCATTGTATTCTTTCGATATGTGGTCTTGTGTATTCATAGCTTAATTATCCAAATCTACCTGTAATATAATTTTCTGTTAATTCATGCTCAGGATTAGTAAACACTTTGTTTGTCTCATTAACTTCAACCAACCTGCCCAAATGAAAATAGGCCGTTCTATCGGAAATCCTTGCCGCCTGTTGCATAGAATGAGTCACAACAGCAATAGTATAAGATGATTTTAACTCATACATTAGCTCTTCGATTGTTGCTGTTGCAATAGGGTCAAGCGCTGATGTTGGCTCATCCATTAAAATAACTTCTGGTTTCACAGCAATCGTTCGAGCGATGCATAAACGTTGTTGCTGCCCTCCCGATAATCCTGTTCCTGGCTTATTTAAACGATCCTTTGTTTCTTTCCAAAGGCCGGACTTAATCAGACTTTCTTCAACCAAATCATCTAACTCTGCTCCATTTCTAGCAAGTCCATGCAATCTAGGTCCGTAAGCAACATTATCATAAATTGACTTTGGGAATGGATTAGGTTTTTGAAAAACCATACCTACATTAGAGCGCAATAGTACAGGATCAATATTCTTTGAATAGACATCTATACCGTCAAGTGTTATTTCACCTTCAACCTTACATCCCTCAATAGTGTCATTCATGCGATTTAGGCATCTTAACAAGGTTGATTTGCCACACCCAGAAGGGCCAATCATGGCTAAAATTTCATTTTTTCCTAGATCAACACTGATATCAAAAATTGCCTGATTATTGTTATTATAAAAAACATCCACTTTACTACAACTCATTCTTGAGTCGCCATCAATTAATGGCTTGCCAACAGTATCCCCAAGATTTTGTAATAATTCTACATCGGTCCCTTTTCGCATACTTACCACCTAGTTTCGAATTTTTTGCGCAGAATAATTGCAAGCAAATTCATTAAAAATAAAAAAATCAATAGTACTACAATTGCAGCTGAAGTCAGTGCAATAAAAGCTCTTTCTGGAGAATCTGACCAAATAAATATTTGAACTGGCAATACAGTTGAAGGATCCATAAAACCTTGCGGTATATCCGCAACAAAGGCAACCATACCAATCATTAGCAATGGTGCTGATTCTCCTAGCGCCTGAGCCATACCAATAATTGAGCCTGTTAAGATTCCTGGCATCGCCAAAGGTAGAACATGGTGCGAAATCATTTGCATTTTTGATGCACCGACACCAAGTGCAGCTTCTCGGATTGAAGGCGGAACAGATTTAATTGCAGCTCGTGTAGCAATAATAATGGTTGGTAGCGTCATTAAAAATAAAACCAGTCCACCAACTAAGGGTGCCGATCTTGGCAAACCAAATAAATTAATATAAACAGCTAAGCCTAAAATACCAAAAACCACTGATGGAACCGCGGCTAAATTATTAATATTTACCTCGATTAAGTCCACAAACCAATTGTTTTTCGGTGCAAACTCTTCTAAATATACTGCGGCCGCAACACCAATTGGAAAGCTTAGTATTAAGGTAATCAGCATTGTAAAAAAGGATCCTTTAATCGCACCCCAGATTCCTGCCTGCTCTGGCTCTCTTGAATCTCCCTGAGTTAAAAATCCAATATTTAGTCTTTTTTCTATTCTATTATCTGCCTCAAGTGTATCAATCCATACTAGCTGATTATCTTTAATTCTGCGTTCAGATTCAGGCAAGTTTCGATCTATCAACCCCTTAGCAAAAGAATCAATATCATCATCAGCAAGAACCCATATTGATTTTTTTGTACCAATCAAGCTTGGATTTTCTATCACTAAATCTCTTAAATTATACTGAGCGCCTGAGGATACAAAATTTCTTAACACTTTCTTATCTTTTCGATTGGTTACCTCTGGAAATATCTCATATAAAGATTTTGAAGTTAGCTGCCTATACGATGCAGAAAAAAGCTCTTTCTCTGAATATCTAGACCCTTCCTTTAATTTTAAATTTTTATACGAAAAATCAATATCCAGCTTTAAATATGTTTGGGTAAAGGCAGGCATTGCTTTATGAGTGATATCAAATAACAAAAAAGATAAAAACAACAGGCTTAAGCTAATGGAAAATATTCCATAAGCTTTAAATCTTCTTTCTTTAGCGTAGCGTTTTTTTAAACTAGCTTGTACTATTTTAGTATTATTCATATTGCTCTCGATATCTTCTAACCACATGTAAGGCTATAATATTTAACACAAGTGTAGTAATAAATAAACCCAATCCTAAAGCAAAAGCTGCCAAAGTTTTAACGCTATCAAATTCTTGATCTCCTGTTAAAAGAGTTACAATTTGTGTAGTTACTGTTGTTACAGAATTCATTGGATTTGCTGTTAAATTTGACGCAACACCTGCTGCCATTAGTACTATCATGGTTTCGCCAATTGCTCTAGATATTGCCAATAAAAAACCGCCGACAATGCCCGGTAAAGCTGCTGGAATAATCACTTTCCATACAGTTTCTGACTTTGTGGCGCCCATTGCTGTTGAGCCGTCCCTCATAGAATCAGGAACAGCTGCAATAACATCATCAGATAATGATAAGATAAAAGGCACAATCATCATCCCCATTACTAAGCCTGCTGCTAAAGCAGACTCAGTTGACACAGTCAAATTAGCAAGAATTTGAATATCTAAATTAACCCCCATTTCTCGCAACCAATATCCAAAGTCACGAACAAGAGGGCCAATAGTAAGTGCGGCAAAAAAACCATATACTACGGTTGGCACACCAGCAAGAATCTCTAAAACTGGCTTAACAATTGAACGTACTCGTTTGCTTGCATATTCTGATAAATAAATTGCCGAAATTAGTCCAAGTGGGCCTGCGATAATAATTGCAATTAGAGAGATAAAAATCGTACCCCAAAACAATGGAACAGCTCCAAAAGCTCCTGAAGAACCTGCCTGGTCTTCTCGAAGTGCAATTTGTGGAGACCAATGAGTGCCAAATAAAAAATCACTAACTGGAATCGTTTTGAAAAATTCAATGGATTCAAGTAATACGGAAAAAATAATACCTGCTGTTGTTAAAATTGCAATAACAGCACAACTCAACAAAGCATAGACCACTATATTTTCAACGCTATTTCTTGCCTTGGTTGTTGGTGTAATGCGCCAGTAAGTCAGTATAAAACCAAGCGCTGCAATTGCCAGTACTGTTATACTTTTAAATATTGCGCTATACTGGGAGTATTGCATAAACAAATTTGCCGCTTGAGCCTTGATAGTATTATCAGATAGGCTAGGTACAATGCTAGCGTCCGACATTAAATAAATCTCATTAAGCGCCAAACTTAAGCTCGATTTATCTAAAGCTTGTAATTCTACAAACTGTCCAACAACCATCGTTGAAATGACGTTTGTTGAAAAAAATGACCAGAATGCAAATACAAATAGAGCTGGTATAACTGTCCAAATAGAGCCAAAATAGCCATAGTAAACAGGTAAAGAATGAACCCTTTCGCTACCAGCGCTAGTTTGCCAATTCTTTGCTTTTTTCTGGCTTAAGAAAAATACGATCAGTGCACTAAGGATTAGTACTGAAAATAAATTTAGATCACTCATCAAATTTCTCTTTTAATAGAAGAATTAAGTTGTAGATTATATATAAAGTTCAATTCTTAGAGTTAAAAAAGCCCAACTTTAATAAGCAGGGCTTTTTTAATCATATCAAACTATTTTTTATAATTTAAGATTGGTTGCGTTTTTTCCATCTGCAGTAAACTGAGCTCGTCGGGCTTCAGGAGAAGGGATTAAGCCCTTGTCCACCAAATAACCCTCTTCGCCAAAAGTATCTTCATCTACAAATTCATTAATAAACTCATCCATTCCGCGAATTTTTCCTCGATGAGAATTCTTAACATAAAAATAAAGTGGTCTAGAGACAGGATAGTCACCTGAGGCAATATTCTCAAAATTGATTGGGCTTCCATCAATATCAGCGCCTTTTACTTTTTCGGCATTTTGATCTAAGAATGAAAAGCCAAATATACCTAATGTGTTTTTGTCATTAACCAATTTGGAAATAATTAGATTGTCGTTCTCACCCATCTCAACATATTTTCCATCTTCACGAATAGTACGGCAAAGTTTTTTATATTCATTGCTATTAGTCTTTTTCATAGCTTTCATATGAGGGAACTTTTTACATCCACCTTCTACTGCCAACTCTTGAAGTGCATCACGAGTACCCGATGTTGGTGGAGGACCTAAAACTTTAATCGCAACATTTGGCAAATTTGAATCAATTTCATTCCAATTAGTAAACGGATTATCAATCATTTCTTCTTTATTCCAAGTTTTTCCAGTAGCGCTTGCTGGCACTTTGGCTGCCAATGCCAAATATAAAGATTTACGTGTTAAGGCATTAAAATTAGCGCCAATTCTTGAATTTGCTATAGCAATACCATCAAAACCTACTAATACTTCGGTAATATCTGTGACTCCATTTTTATGACACTGTTCAAACTCACTCATCTTAATACGACGAGATGAATTAGTAATATCTGGCGTATCAATACCGTCGCCTTTACAAAAAAGCTTCATGCCGCCACCAGAACCTGTTGATTCTATTTTTGGTGTTGGCATGCCTGTTTTTTTACCAAAAGTTTCTGCAACTACAGTTGCAAATGGAAAGACAGTTGAAGATCCAACAATTTCAATATAATCTCGCGCTTGAACCGGAGCTGTTAAAAAACTTGCAGCCACTACTGCCGATGTTGTTAGTATTTTCTTGGTTAGCATATCGCCTCCTAATTTTTATAATTTTAAATTTGTAATTTCTTACAGCTTCAAAGTATAAGACCCTAATGTTACAAAAATATTACAAAAACACACATCAATTAATTTTGATTTTTTTCGTTAATATAGTAATTAGAAAAGACTATTTTAAACTCTGATCCTTGATTAGTACTACTAGAAATAAACAGGTGGCCGTTGTTTTTTTCAACTGCCTCTTTAACAATACTCATACCTAGGCCTGTTCCTTGAATACCTTCTGACTGAACATAGCTCGCCCTATAAAAAGGCTGAACAATCCTCGACAAAGTTGACTCATCCATGCCTTTACCTTCATCACTAATAATTAAAACAGCATTGTTATTTTCGACCTTCAAATTGACATTAATATTGCCTAATTTGTCTGAATATTTAATCGCATTTTCCAGCAGATTGTAAACTATGCTATAAAACTGATATCTAACGCCTTCGATTTCTATATGTTCATCAACATGAATGTGCATTTTCTGATTAACTTGCATGGCGCTTTTAATATGCTCTAGCGCTTCATAAATAACCTCTCCAAGCTTAACTCTGCTTATGTTTGTCTTCGAAACGCCGTCTTCCTCTAAACTTGATAATAGTAATAAATCTTTAATTAGCTCGTTCATCCTGCCTGAATGCTCAAAAGCGGTCGCTACCATTTTCTGTGCTTTTTTATCTAAAGAAGAATTTTGTTGCAACATTTCTAAATAACCATTAACAATAGTTAGCGGAGTTCGCATCTCATGAGAGGCGTTAGCAATAAAACTTTTTCTCATATTTTCAAGTCGATATCTTTCTGAAATATCTCGAACCGAAAGGATTCTAATATTTCTATTTAGCTTTGAGATTGATACCAATAAAATCGTCTTTTCATTACTTGGCGCCTGCATTTGAAACTCACTTGGCTTACTGCTAGCTAATTTTTCTGCAAACTCTTCATGTCTAATCAAATTATTAATAGTAATACCGGTATCTTTTTTTCTGTGAAGATTAAGCATTGTTGCAGCAGTTTTATTCATCCATTGAATTTCATTAGAGGCATTAATAATAACTGTCGGAAAGGGAAATGATCTTAAAATTTCATTAAAGCGAGTAATAATTTGCTGATTGCGCTTTTTTCCAGAAGCGATAGTCTTTTTCTGCTTAATGGCATGGTTAATATAGCGATCCCATAATCCATCGCCAAACGGGGTCGACTCAAAAGAAACGCCTGAAGATAGCCAAGATTCAATTTCAAAAAATCGGTCTAGCATCCAAATAATATAGCCGAATAAAAATAAAGACAAAATTTGCCAATAATATCCAGTAATAGAACCTGCTAACACAGCAAAAAATACTGTCAATAATAAGCGAACCTTTTCTTTATATCGTCCATCAATCATTAATTATCCATCAGCCTATAGCCAATACCTCTAACTGTTTTTAATAAATCTTGATCGTTTTCTTTAAGTATCTTTCTTAATCTTGAGACGCAAACATCTACAGCTCTATCTGTTATTACTGAACTAGACCCCCAAACTAAAGAGATTAGTTGTCCCCTTGAATAAATACGTTGTGGGTTTTTCATTAGCAACTTCATTAATTTAAACTCTCTTGAGGTAAGCTCAATTAGTTGATTATCAATACTAAATTTAAGAGATGTTGTATCAATACAAATATTTCCTATACAAATAGAATCGTTCATATTAGTCGAGCTTCTTCTTAATAATGACTTAATTCTAGCATGAAGCTCCTTTAAGGAAAAAGGCTTAGTAATATAATCATCAGCGCCCACATCGAAACCTTTCAGCTTATCAAGCTCTTCTGATTTAGCACTTAACATGATAATTGGAATATCTTTATATAATTCACTAGATCTAACCCAAGCTACAATTTCAGGGCCTTGCATATCTGGCAACATCCAGTCTAAAACAATACATTCAGGGTTATCTTGCTGAATAAACTTTAAAGCAGTCTTGCCATTAATGGCGCGTTTAATGGTGTAGCTAGATTTTAGATAGTCTCCTAACATCTGCAAAATAGCAGGCTCATCATCAACTAGCAATAAGGTTTTCATTTACTTTTTTCGTTGTCATCAAACAAAATACGTTGGCCTTCACCTTCAAGATCTTCAAACTGACCATTTTTAACACTTAATACTAAGATAACTACCAATATAATTCCAACAACAATCATGCTAGGAATTAACCAATATATTACATCCATGTGGAATTAAAACCGATTATTTCAAGACTGATAGGTTAACACAATTTCTCTTTTACAACTGAAATAAGTTGTGCTTTAATTTCATGGTACGTATGAATAAAAGAACTATACGGCTGACCATCTGGATCGGCAAACCCAACATGAATAACTTCGGTCTTGCCAGGAAAAACTGGGCAGGATTGTTGAGCATTATCACACACTGTAACAACCAAATCATAATGTTGATTCAACATAGTGTCTAATTGTTTTGAATGATAAGAGTTGTCCCATATTTTGTATTGCTGCAATACATTAATCGCTTTTGGATTGACACTTCCACTTGATGCAACCCCTGCAGAGTAGGCCTTCACACAATCTGACAAATGAAAATTAATTAAAGCCTCGGCAATAATGGATCGACAACTATTACCCGTGCATAAGATCAGTATTTTTTTCATGATTTGATTAATTTGATATATACAATTGTGGCCAATGCTGCTCCTA
>JAHZKM010000085.1 GCA_022600395.1 Pseudomonadota bacterium
ATAAATGGTCAGGCGCAACAAGTAAATAATGATGGCACCCAACAAGTCTTTGATAAAGTTAGCTACTCTTTATGTCCATTAGGTAATACAGACTGGCAAATGAAAGCTGAGCAAATCACGCTTAATTCAAAAACTAATCGCGGTGTAGCAAGCGATGTTGTAGTTGAGTTTTTAGGCGTTCCAGTGTTTTATTCACCTCATCATGAATGGGTATTAGAAGGTAGAGGGTCTGGATTTTTAGCACCTGCGTTTGGCAGTTATAATGAGTCTATTGCGAATGAAGATAATAATTATCAAGTTAGAATTCCTTATTATTTTAATATCGCTCCAGATCGTGATTTTTTATTAACACTTAATCAGCTTTCAAGCCGTGGTAGTGTTTTAGAAGGGGTTTATCGCCAATTGATTGCAGGCAATAATTATGTCGATAAAGGTCGATTTGAAATTGAAGGACATTACCTTAATGAAGATGATATTACCAATCAGAAGCGCTGGTTATTAAACTCAAGTATTGACTTAACGCTCAATGAAAAAACAGAGTTTAGCTTAGTGACGAAACGTGTTTCTGATCAAGATTATTTTAAAGAAATTACTCATAGTAATACATCTGACTCTGCACTCTATTCACATCTTGATTTAAACTATACAGATGAGGCTCAAAACTTAGATATTTCTTTATTTGCAGAAAATGAGCAATTAATCAACGATGGTTCTGCTACTTATACACGAGCACCTGAAGTTTCAATTGCTAAAACATTTAAAGGTATGAATGATCGAATGCTAGATTTATCTTTAGTGAGCACTAAATTTCAACATAAAACATCAACCGCTACAGGTGTTCGTACCCATGCACAGGCCAATTTTTCTCGCCCAATTGTAACCAATGCGTATTCACTCACGCCAAAACTTGATTTATCTACCACGGATTATGCATTGGACAATGCATCAGACGAGTCGCGTTCTATTTACAGTTTTGGACTAGATTCAAAACTTTTTTTAGAAAGAGAGGTGAACTTATTTGGCACGGATCTGATTCAAACCCTGACCCCACGATTGGCTTATAACTATACACCTGAGAAGGCAGACCCGAGTGTTAACTTTGATTCAGAGAGTAAGTCTGACTCTTATGAAGGGTTGTTTTCAGGACAAAAATTTACTGGTATTGATAGAATTGGAAAAGCCAATGACTTGACCGCTGGTCTGGAGTCAGATTTTATTGATGAAGAAACAGGTGAAACTTACTTAAGCTTAAAGTCTGCTCAAACATTTTATGGTGATGCTATAACAGCCAATGGTGGGACGAGAAAATACTCAGATATTGCACTATCGGCCAACTTTTCTCTTGATCACTTCACCTTTGACAACGCCCTACAGTACGACCCAGAAACCAATAAAATTGACATGCGTGACAGCTCAGTTAGCTATATTATCAACCCGAGAAAATTTTTAACATTGGCTCAGCATGATAATAATGACGTTAAGTCAGCTGAGCTTTATGGTGCTTACCCAATTACACAGAAAATACATATATTTGCTGGTATAAATCGCTCTATTACCGATTCAATTACTAGCAAAGAAACCACTGGTATAGCTTATGAGTCTTGTTGTTGGGCATTGCGTTTGGCGCATTTTAAAAAGCACATGGGTGGTGATACTGGTTACGATTATGTTACCAACTTTGAGCTAGTGCTTAAGGGGCTTGCCTCTACCTCACCAAGTTTGTATAAACGTCTTGAAGATGACGTGCCAAACTACCTTGCTAATTTGGATGATTTTTAATATGAAAAAATTTTTATTATTGGCACTAATTGTTTCTCTTAGTTCTAATGCTGCGCCTAATAGCATCATTGCTATTGTGAATGATTTTATAATTACTCAGGATGTGCTTAGTGGTCAAGATCCAAAAAATAACAAATTAGACGCTGTTAATCAACAGATTGATATTCTCTTGCAAATAGACAAAGCAGAGCAACTAGGCATTAAGCCTAAGCCTGTTGCGATTAACAATATGCTTAAACGCGTGGCTAATCAAAATTCTTTAACCCTTGAACAACTTCAAAAAAGACCAGAATTTGACGATATTATGACCAATATTCAACAAAAGCTATCTTTAAATGGTCTTAAAGAGTTAGTTACCAGCAAAGTTAAACTGGTTGTGACTCCTGCAGAGCTTGATCAGGCTTTAGCGGATAATCCATCTGATATGCAAACGTTAGAGACTCAAATACGCATTGCGCAAATTGCTATTAGTTCCGTTGAGCAGACAGATTCTTTATTACAATCCCAAGATGATTTAATTAAAGCCTTATTATTAGATTTGTCCAGCCAAATCCAGCAAGGAAAATCATTTGCCGCGCTGGCAAAACTACACTCTCAAGATGAATCTTACAAAAACGGCGGAGAGTCGGACTGGTTGGTCCAAGATCGCCTACCGCAAGATTTTATTCAAGTTGTTCAAGATTTAGAACTTCAGGAGTTATCTGATCCTTTTAAAGCAGGTGGAGGCTGGCGATTAATTAAAGTAATTGATAAACGACAGGTTGATACTCATTTGCAATCAATTAAAGCAGCACTCATACGCCAAAAGAAAAATCAGTATTTTCGTAATTGGACTCAAAAACTTAGAGAGGATGCTTATATTGAAATTTTTGATCATAAACTCTAATCTAGCTCTTCATGTCTAAAACCATTGTTATTTTTGGCTTTCATGCCATTCAAGCGCAACTTGATTCTGCACCAGAAGGCTTTGTTAAGGTCTTAACTCTGGATAATCGTAACGATAAGCGTGTGAATCAGATTACCGCCCAGCTTCATCAGCTCGGTATTCAAATACATCAATCAACTAAACAGCGGCTGGATAAGCTCAGTAAAAATCAAACTCATCAAGGTATAGTAGCTGAAATTTTGTTACCCACCCTGCCCAATCAAAACGAATTAATTGAGTTTGTCTCTCGATTAGAAACAACTCCTTTGATTTTAATCTTAGACTCTATTCAAGATCCAAGAAATCTTGGCGCTTGCCTGCGAAGTGCAAATGCTGCAGGTGTAGATTGTGTAGTGATCAATAAAGACGGTTCTGCACCAATCAATGCACTTGTTTATAAAACCTCAGCAGGTGCCCTAAATCAACTTAAAATTTTCCAAGTAACCAATCTTGCTAGAACAATTAAAGCATTGCAAAAAGAGAATATTTGGGTGGTAGGTTTAGACGGCTCAACCAACACTTCCATTTATCAGATTGATTTAAAAACACCTACTGCTCTGATTATGGGCGCTGAAGGCTCAGGCTTAAGAAAGCTTACCAAACAATCCTGCGATCAATTAGCGTTTATTCCAATGCAAGGCAATGTTGAGAGTTTGAATGTATCAGTGGCAACAGGTATTAGCTTATTTGAAGCATCTAGACAGCGCTTAGTATAGCGCCATCGAGCTATCTATATTTTTTGCCCAAGCATCAATACCGCCTTTTAGATTAATCACATTGGTAAATCCGATCGACTCAAAATAGCGTGCTACTTGCATGGAGCGAATACCATGATGGCAAATAATCACCAACTCTGCTGATTTGTCAAAAGTATCAATATTCGCCATAATTTGCCCCATAGGTAAAAGCTTCGCTTCATCAAAATGGCATTTATCCCATTCCCACTGTTCTCTAACATCGAG
>JAHZKM010000086.1 GCA_022600395.1 Pseudomonadota bacterium
ACCTAGATGAGGATGACAAAAATGCCACAGAGAATGAAGTTTTGGTTAAATATGGTAAACGCCAACCAATACCTGGAGAAAAACTTACCCGAGCAGAGCGAAATAAGCAGCGTCGAAAGCGTGGTATGGAGGTTGTCCGAAGAGGAAAATTGCGTAAAACTGTGGTGGCTGCTGAGTTACGAAAAGCACCACTTTATATAAGTGAGCTGGAGGAGGAAGAAAAAAATGCGAAAGATCGGAGAGATGTTCATGAGCAATATGTCAAAGACCGATTACAACAGGAACCAGTTCCTGTGTTATCCAGTGGCAAAGCTGCCATACATGAGCCTCAAGTGGAGGTTGCCTTGCCATCAGATTTGACCGGTTCTATGCGCACTATGAAGCCTCATGGTGGAATTGCGCTTGAACGTTTCCGCAGTCTACATACAAGAAATATGATTGAGGTTCCCGATCCAGATGCTTTTAAGAGGTAAGTTTCATACTTTTGAGAGTCAAATGACGATATCACAAAAAACACCATCTTTCGTTTGAAGAAAATCTTGAAACTAAATTTTGTTTTCCCGATGACTTGTATTCTTTATAATTATCATGATTAACTTTTTTGTTTGTTAGGAGTAAGCGCAGAAAAGAAACCAAGAGTGTGATGGTGGGCAAGAAATTCATCGAAGAAGATTTTGATATGAAATCTGGGAAGAAGAAGAAGCGTACTAGGTTTATGAAAAACGGTCGAATTGATATATCTGTTGATAGTTAGATGTTGACTGTGCTGTGTAGAGCGTAGCGAAATTATTGGTTGGTTCTGAGCAACATGTATCAGATTTACGTATCGTTGAGTTGTCACATAACTTAAAACTCGTTTTGTGAACGGATCTTTCGACCTTTAGAGTCTTGAAGGTCTTTTTTCGTACGAGTTTATTACTATGGTTCGCTAACTTTTACTTTCCTGAGATCAAACCATGAATATTTTTATTTGTATGTGATGTCGTTTTTGATTCGGAACATGTAAAATTTTTGGGTTCTTGGCAATTCTGATTTACTGCGTTGATGGAATATATTGATTTATCTTATAGTAGTATGCGATTAGATGAAATTTTGAAACTGTGTTGAATTAATGTAAGGAGAATATTAGATCAAATATTTGGAGTGGTGAAGCCTCTTGTATTGATTATTAATTGTCAATTTGAAGATACTACCACTTACATAAGATGAGTTCAAACTAGTAGAATTGTTGAAATGAATGCCATCTACAATGCTACTTATTCTGGCACTTCACTTGATGGCGCCACCTTGTATGTTTACGGCTTACCAATTTGTTCAGAGTGTGCCAAGGGCATTATCCAAGTAGGAATTAAGAAAGTGGTGGTTGAAAAATCTAAAGAACTGGATAATTGGAATGAAAGCGTTCAACTCTCTCAAAAAATGTTTGATGAAGCAGGCGTTGAACTTATCATCACCCAAACAAAATAATTATGTCTGAAGTCTCTAAACGTCGCACGTTTGCGATTATCTCTCACCCCGATGCAGGTAAGACAACCGTCACTGAAAAGCTACTACTATATGCAGGTGCAATTAAAACAGCGGGCAGTGTTAAAGCTAGAAAATCCAGTGCACACGCTACGTCTGATTGGATGGAAATGGAGAAGGAGAGAGGAATTTCAATTACCTCTTCGATTATGCAATTTGATTACGACAATCATATTATTAATCTACTTGACACACCAGGACATGAGGATTTTTCTGAAGACACTTACCGCACACTTACCGCAGTTGATTCAGCCCTGATGGTGATTGATGTTGCCAAGGGTGTTGAAATGCGTACCATTAAACTTATGGAGGTTTGTCGCCTACGTGACACACCCATCCTTACTTTTATCAATAAACTTGATCGCGAAGGTAAAGAGCCTATTGATTTAATGGATGAAGTTGAAACAGTCCTTAATATCGAATGCGCGCCCATTACTTGGCCAATTGGCATGGGCAAGCGCTTTAAAGGTGTGGTACATTTACTCGAAGATAAGATTTATTTATACGAAGCCGGCAAGAACTCTGAGATTGGTGAAAATATTATCATTAATGGTGTGGACAATCCAGAATTAGATAAAATTTTAGGCGATGATGTCGCTCTGGAAATGCGCGAAGAAGTAGAGCTTATTCGAGAAACAACCACACCTTTTAATTTAAATGAATTTTTAAGTGGTAAACAAACTCCTGTGTTTTTTGGCTCAGCCATCTCAAACTTTGGCATTCAAAACTTGCTCGACGGTTTTATTGAATATGCACCAACACCAAAAAATAGAGAGTCTGACATACGCGAAGTCATGCCAGATGAAGAAAAACTGACTGGCTTTGTCTTTAAAATCCAAGCAAACATGGATCCAAAACACCATGATCGCCTGGCCTTTATGCGTATTGTTAGTGGCGAATACAAAAAAGGTATGAAAGTTTTGCAAGTAGCTACGGGTAAGCAAATCAAAATTGCTAATGCAGTTACTTTTATGTCACGCGAGCGTAGTTCGGCTGAAGTGGCTTACGCAGGTGATGTCATTGGCATTCACAATCATGGTGGCATTAGTATTGGCGATACCTTTACTCAAGGTGAGAAACTTCAGTTTAAAGGAATTCCTAATTTTGCACCAGAGCTATTTCGTCGTGCTCAACTCAAAGATCCTTTAAAAGCTAAAGCACTACAAAAAGGTCTGGATCAATTGTCAGAAGAAGGCGCTACTCAAGTTTTTCGCCCAATTATTAACAGCTCTCAAATTCTAGGCGCAGTTGGTGTTTTGCAGTTTGACGTTGTGGCTCACCGCCTTAAATATGAGTATGGTGTAGATTGTCAATTTGAAACTATAGCAGTTGCTACTGCACGCTGGGTAGCTGGAAGTGACAAAGACATTGAACAGCTCAAAGCAAAAGCTGGTAATAATGTTGCTATAGATTCAGCAGGTATGCTGACCTATCTAGCGCCATCAACCGTTAATCTGCAGCTCACCATGGAGCGCCACCCTAATATCACTTTCTCAGCGACTCGAGAGCATTAACGCTAAAATTTAGCTGACCAGCATTAAAGCGCAATAAGGCACTAAATTAAACACAATAATTAATAGCTTATATAAGCCGATACCGCCATAGTGAATCATAGAAAAAGCTTGCTTGGTTATGGGCACCCAATAATTATGTAATTTATAAATTGGACTTGGCATCCATTTTATAAAGACTACCCACAAAATCAAAATCCCCCAATGAATAACTAGACTCCAACCTAAAAAGCTTTGCCACATTGCTATTGTCATGATTACTACCTCTTCTAATTCACTAACTTTTATACTCAATTCATTAAAAAAATTTGAAAAATTTAATAGTGGACTGTCTTTTGATTAAGAATAACCTTTTTTATATAAAAAAGCACTATTTTTATGAGTTTTTTTAGCAGACTTTATTGATAATCACTGCTTAAATGGCATTGATTAATTGCTATTTTAAAAAATTTCCGAAATTTATCAAATGACTTATTATTGAGCAAATTTAATAAAATCTTGCTGATCGGCATTCACCTCATTCATGGTTTTAGCCAC